>JBOHWH010000135.1:0-136155 GCA_050736695.1 Binataceae bacterium (SeqCode)
CTGCGAAGGCGATGGTACTATCGACTTTTCGATCCGAACACTCACGCGCCGTCGCGCGCACGGCCAACTCCAAGGAGATACCCATGAAACTCTACTATGCACCGGGCGCATGTTCTCTATCGCCGCACATCGTCGCGACCGAAGCGGGCGTGCCGGTCGAGCTGGAAAAGGTCGACCTCGCGAAACATCGCACGGAAAGCGGCAAGGATTTCACCACCATCAATCCCAAGGGCTACGTGCCGGCGCTGCAACTCGACGACGGCAGCGTCCTTACCGAAGGACCCGCAATTGTGCAGTACCTCGCCGATCAGAAGCCCTCGAGCGGACTCGCGCCGGCCAACGGCACCATCGATCGCTATCGAGCCCAGGAGTGGCTGAACTTTATCGGTACCGAGCTGCACAAGAGCTTCGGACCGCTCTTCAACCCCGCGACACCAGACGCGGTCAAAGAGATGTCAAAGGCCAATATCACAAAGCAGCTCGCCTATCTGAACGATCAGCTCGCGAATCGGCTGTACCTGGTGGGCGATCATTTTACAGTCGCCGATGCGTACGCTTTCACGATCGTGAACTGGACCAATTTCGTGAAGATCGATCTGAAGCCGTATCCGAACCTCGCCGCTTACATGCAGCGGGTCAGTGCACGTCCCAAGGTGCAGGAGACGCTCAAGTCCGAGGGCCTGATGAAGTAGTTTCGCCGCGGTGCACTTGATTGCGCCACCAGGCACGAGCAAGTTGTGACGCTCTTCAACGAATGAGACGAGGCCGGACCCCTTCGAGGAGTCCGGCCCCAATGACATTGTTGCGCCGCGAAACTACTTCGCGGCCTTCGTCTTCCGAGTGCGCGTGGCCTTCTTGCGCGCGGCCGAACCGTAGCGCTTCTTGAAGCAGGCGCGGCAGCGGGCGTCGCGTCGCTTCTTGAACGACGGCGCGAGATCGCCGCTGCCGCAATATCGGCAGACCAACTTCTCCGCTTTGGCCGCCGCACGCGATGACCGCGATGGCCGAGGTGCGTCCTTCCTGTTTTTCGAGGGCAGCGCCGGCGGCGGCGGAGCAGCGACGGGTTTGGTATTCGCGTTCACGTGGTTCTCCTTCTCGGGCTGGCGCTTAGGCGCGACCGGCCGTCCTCAGCAGACATCGCTCTGTCGCGCCGACATGGGAAGTCGTCTCGCAAGGCGTGAGGTGGGACCCAGGCAAATCGAGCCGAGAGAGGAATTGGCAGATTTGCGCGAATCGCGCCGAATGAGGCGTTCTCCGGGTCCGCGCGCAATCGCAAATCGCGCGCACACGCGCGGGTTTCGCGCGATTCTCTGAGGTGTCCGAAAACCAAGGGACTGGATGGTGGAGCAGAAGGGATTTGAACCCCCAAGAAAGCTCAGAAAACCTTAGGTTTTTCGGCTCGAAATGTGTCCCAAAGTGGCCGTTTCGGTGCAGTTTGCCCCACGTGGGGCAAACTCCCCCAAGCCGACGTCAGCTCGGGTTGAGTGGTGGTCATCGAGCCGTCCACGAGCGTATGATGCGTCTAGACGTTAAGATCGGATCGAGACGAGGCTAGTTTCGTGGCTGAGAAGGACTTTCACGTGAGCCTGCCCCAAGAAGTGATCGGCGGCTTTGGCTGGAACGAATCAGAAGTGCCAAGACGCGTGCGCGAGGCGCTCGTAATGGATCTGTTGCGCCTCGACAAGCTGTCAGAGGCACAAGCGGCGTCTATTCTGGGATTGGCGCGTTGGGAGCTTCTCGAACTGACGGGACGTTACGATGTACCAGTCGTTCGAATGAGCTCAGAGGAGCTAGATCGCGAACTCGCCACCGAGGTCAAGCGTAGCGGCGCTCCATGATCGTCTCCGATGCCGGGCCGATCATAATCTTCGCTCGCATCGGCCAGCTTTCTCTTCTGCGTGACGTTACCAGTTCTCTGCTGATCCCTGACGCAGTCTACGACGAGATTGTCGTCAAGAAAGGCGGTATGCCTGGCGCGGCCGAAGTCGTTCAGGCGGCGTGGATTCAGAAAGCTTCTGTTTTAAACCGTTCAACTATAGACGCCTTGCCAAGCGTTCTGCACGAGGGAGAGCGCGAAGCGATCGCCCTTGCCAAGGAGCGAGGCACACAGATTCTCATTGACGAAATTCGTGCCCGACGCGTCGCGAGTAATCAAGGAATCGAAGTGATCGGAACGCTGCGGATCTTGGCTGATGCGAAAAGGCTGAAGTTGGTCAACGTCCTTCGTCCGATCATCGTGCAGATGCAATCGAGCGGATACCGCTTCGATCGTAACCTGATCCGACGCTTCCTTGAGCGAATCGACGAAGTGTAACAGAATAGTTTCTCGCATACGAATGCTGTCCGCAGACGTTCAGTACACTGAGAAGTCACGAGGCGCCAACTCTCGCCTCTGACCCTGCTGTAAGATAAAGGTGAAGGCGTGATGGTGGCGGTTGCGGCTCTTCAGGTGCAGACGATTCCGGTTCGACCCCCTCTCAAGTGGGCAGGTGGTAAACGATGGCTCGTTCCTCAGCTCGCTGAACTGTGGAAGATGCACCAGGATGGGCGCCTGGTCGAGCCGTTCTGCGGTGGTCTAGCCGTCGCCCTGAGCTTGCGCCCCGAGCGCGCGCTCTTGAACGACATCAACCCGCACGCAGTGCATTTTTATTCGTGGCTGAAGCAAGGCTTGAAGGTGAATGACGGGCTGGAATTTGACAACCGCGAAGCGCTGTATTACGAGCATCGGAAGCGCTTTAACGAGCTGATTTCGGATGGCGGCGCCGACTCGGCCGAAGCGGCGGCGCTTTTCTATTACCTGAACCGTACCTGCTACAACGGCTTATGCCGTTTCAATTCGAGCGGCTTGTTCAACGTCCCGTTTGGCCGTTACAAACGCATCAACTACAAGCGCGATTTCAGCAACTACCGCTGCATCTTCGGCGACTGGCAATTCTCGACCGGGGACTTTGAGCAAGTCTCCGTCGAGCCCGACGACTTCCTCTATGCTGATCCGCCGTACGACGTGGAATTCAGATCGTATTCAAAGGAAGGTTTCAGCTGGGATGATCAAGTCCGGTTAGGGGAATGGTTGTCAAAGCATAGAGGGCCTACCATTCTATCGAATCAGGCGACCGATCGGATCCTGCGGCTGTACAAAAAACTTGGATTCAAGCTCCGCGTGATTGATGCACCGCGCATGATCAACTGCACCGGAGACAGATCGCCCGCGAAGGAAGTGCTCGCGACCCGCGATCTCGATTAAAAGGTTGGGGCGAAATACAAATACCGGAGCCGTCCTTGAAAGCATGGTGCTGCCAGCGCTGAAACGCGGCGGCTATTCCTACCGCAAGCAGGTGCTCGTGGGCTCGCGTCCGGGCGGCGGACCACACAAAGTGGATCTGGCTGCCGAGAAGTCGGGCGACGACTTTCTAATCTCGATGAAGTGGCAGCAGAGCTCGGGCACCGCCGAACAGAAAGTTCCTTTTGAGATCATCTGCCTCGCCGAAGCGATCAGGGAAATTCCGAGCTACAAACGCGGCTACGTCGTTCTTGGTGGACCCGGCTGGACGCTCAGGGAGTACTACGTCGAGAAAATCCAAAAGCATCTCGTCGGCACTGAAGCTGTCAAGGTTCTTTCGCTTGAGGCCTTCGTTGCGTTAGCCAATGAGGGCAAGCTCTGAACCGGCCGAACGCAAAGATCATCAGCTTGGAAACAGAGATCGAAGCCAAACGCTCGGAAATAGCCGACAAGATGCGCGCGCTGGGCCGAACACTTGAGTCCGGCGATGATTCGGATCTTCTCGTATGGGTCATTCCGGGCGCTCTCGCTTGTTCTCACCGACCACTCAGACACCACCCCCGGTATGGCGGAAGTGGTCAGCCAATCTCCTCGAATGCCAAGGCGTTAATCTTGGACTGGGTAGAGCAGCTCCGGATGGAAGAGATCGCAAGTATCGTCAGCTTTATGCACGAGCGCGATCTTCGATGCTATCGCGAAATCGATTTCCATGGTCTGGACCTTCTGGGTTTTCTCGAAAGCGAAGGCTTACGAGTGTGCCGTTTGCCTTGGGAAGATCCGGCGCATAGCAAAACGGAATGGGCAAGGAAACAGGCGACCCTTCAGCGCGTTCGGAAGGAAGCTCTTGCCGTCTACGATCAGCTCGTAAAGCCTGTGCTATTAATGTGCAGCGCCGGCATCGACCGATCCGCACCCGTTGCCGCATACATCTGGAAGAATCGCTCTCGCTAGTTGCTTCAATGTGGCCGCGCTCCGAGGAGCGCGGAATCTCGGCACCCTTGTTTTACATGCCTTTCCGGACCGCCAGCCACACCAATCCGTTACGAAACATCCCCAGGAACCAAAGGTTTTCTGGTAGGCCTGACGATGGTCGCCAACCCTCTCCAAACGAACCCACGGCACAGAACCGACACAGTTGGAGGCATCACAAGCGGCCCATGAGCATCAGCGGAACCGGCGTTCAAGAGGACACGGACTACCCTGAAACGCGCAGGTGCAAGGAGTGAAAATATATAATAGCTAGTGTGGCGTCCCGCAAATAAATGTTGGTAGGAAAGTAATTTTCATACGACCGATGCTCAAGAATTCGGCTGTGTTGTGTAAAGTTATTTGCGGGACGCCACACTAGTTCGAAGGCGAAAAAGGTCCTGACCCAATTAGGCCAGCCCATTCGCCAAATTGGCCCGCGCCCGTCCTCACCCTACTACCAGGACACTCTCGGATGCGGCACCGGCAATTCGAATCCCGTCCTCTCTGCCATTAAATCTGCTTATGTAAGAGGTTATGTTGATAAGCAGTTTTAATGGCTACCGCACGCGCCATTCTTCTCTTCCCGCGCAACCGGAGCAAGCCTATCGCACGCGAACAACGAAGGTTTGCGGCGGATTTTCTCTGTTCGCAAGTGAAGCGGTTCTATTCGTAATCCTGTTCCTAGCGATTGCGCTCATCGATTCGGCCAGTCTCGGCGCGCCGGTAGACCGCGTCGAGATTGCGATATACATGTGCAGCGCGCTCGGCATCGGGTTACGCCAAATGCGAGATCATAACTGGCGAGTCGCCGATTCTGACCACGCATGCACGTGGCCGCCGCCCATGACATCGTATGACAGCATCGTCGCCTCGAAGGCGCGTTCCGGGAACTCGACGCATGCGGCGGCATTTCAGAAACAGAGTAGTGGTGGGAGAGCCGTTGGCAATCGGGTTTACCGCAACTGTGTATCCCTCTCGCGCGAGTTTGCTGGGGTTTCATTTTTGAAGCCTGATTCAGGTTCGCTCTGACACTCGATGCTTTGCAAACAAAGCACCAGTTCTGAGTCTCGGTTTCGTGTCGTACCACGGCGGCGCGCTTTAGTGCGGCTCGCGGCCTAGGTGGCGTGCAACCCGCGGACCCATCGCGACCTGCTGATGCTTGCGATTGAGGTCGCGTACTCCACGGTTGCCAAGTACATGGCAAGACCGCGTCGCCTTCGCAAGGTTGGAAAACGCTCCTGGGCAATCACGCCCTACAATCAGACACGGACCCATCTGTCACAGAACAAGTCCGCGCCGGATTTTCGCCGTGCACAGCCGGTCGCCACTGTCGCAGCGTTGTCAATCCTGGGCGGGGCTGCATCGTCACTACGTTCGGGTTTAGGTTTCCGACAGGCACAGCCGCCAAGACCCGCGGCGCGTCTGACTCAATCCAAAACCGTAGGACCTACCTAAATCGCGAGCGGATAGATTCTGTCACGATTCCTGCTTTCAGCGCCTCTGAAGATCTTTTCTCCATGCATAACCGATGCGAAGGCCGTGCGCGCTCACTCGAAGTCGACTGACGGATCGGCTTGGCCGCATGTCCGTCAAGAGCCTCCGTTAGTAAAAAGCCTGCTATTTTCTTGAAGAGCAGCCCCTGTTGAGATATTGTTCGTCCCTGCTGTGTGCAACCGGGGCGCAGCTCGATCACTCCACCGCTGACCGGGAAAGGGCTTGTTATGGCGAAGGACAGAGCGAGCGAATCTGAACCCTACTGCGTTCGTAACGCAGCGTATTTCATTGGGCGCATTCTTTCGCTCCTCTTCTGTGCAATGATCTGCTGCATGCCGTTGATCTCTTCGCTTGGCTGCCGGCCGAAGAAAACGCTTAAGTCTCGCGCGATCTTGCACGAATCAGAGAACGGTGCAGCCGCGCTTACCTATTCCGTTGACCCAAAGAAGGATTTTTCTTTCAGCGCGAATTTGGACTTACCCGAGGTACGCGGTAATCAGAGTTGGTACTGTGTTTGGATACTTCTCGGAGAATTGAAAAACACGAGTCAGCGTCCTTCAATGTTACAAGTTGGCTTGATGCGCTGGGATCAAAGCCAATTTCGAGTGCGGCCGTTCATCACCACGGAGGCATCGGGACACGATTTGAACTTCAGGCCCTTGGCAAACAATCTGTCCGGATCTCATCGATTTGCAATAGCTGGCGATTCTTCGAAAATCGAACTGAGGATGGACGACAAAACACTGATCTCTGTAGCCCGAGCCGAGTTCTTCAAGGATGACTCGCCGATCTATTTGAAGATAGCGGCGGAAGTGTTCGCGGTCGGAGACATGGTGTCAGGATTGGTTGACCATGTCGCACTCGTGAGTAATGGAGTCAGAAGAGACCCGCCGATTTCATATGCAGCATTCAAAGACCGGGGTCTCAAGTTCTTATGTAAAGGAAAGGGTCAATGGGAAGCGACCGGGCAGTTCGATCCGAAACTCCGTTTCGTGCAGTATGTCCCATCTGTATGTCGTTGAAAGGGAGCGTTCTTGCCAAATCATTTTATGGCCCTAGGTCAGGGAAGCCAAGCATTCTGAGGCGTTATGCAGTTCAGTAATTGGGCCTCGGCACGTTTCATACCGTGGCATCGACGAAGAAGATCCAGTGTGCGCACCCTCTGGCGTCGTGCCGCATCGGCGACGATCCCGCGACCTCGGCGCTCGACGATCGCCACGAGCTGCGCGGCCATCCCGGTATCTTCGTCACCGACGGGTCAAGCGTACCGACCTCGCTGTGCGTGAATCCGTCGCTCACGATCGCGGCGCTCGCCGAGCGCGCGTCGTCGATATTGCTGAGCCGCGCTCACGATTACGGCGTTGCGGTCAAGCATCGTGGCGCCATCCCCGCCTTTTCCTGAGGCGACGCCCGCTTGGAGACAGGTCGTCTTTAACTTGTGGCGCAACCCTGATCGCCACGCCGGCAAAAAATGAATGTTCCGGCGGTCACCAAAGACCGTACCCAGTTTCTGATGAAGGAATCTGGAATGAACTGATTATCCGAGGATTGGCCCGTCGAATTCACGCTTAGACGGCTCGTGAGATTTCAGGGTGGTTTTTCAGGTGTTCCGCCATGCTTCAGTCCGCGTGGTACGCGAGACGTGTGCGCTAAATTTGCGGCTCTATGGTTGTAGCCGAGCGTGTGGCTGCGGTTCGCGCTGGCCCGTTTGCGCGCGAAAAATGTGGCCCCTTGGGCTGAAGTAACCTATTCCTTTGGCAATGGTGAGAAATGGGCGCTTACGATCTTCCATTGGGCGCCTCGCGCGGCGTACCCTGGGACCTAGGCAAATCACGCCGAGAGAGAAATCGGCCGATCGCGGCGAATCACGCCGAAAGGGACGTTCTCCGGGTCCCTGCGCGATTCAAAATCGCGCGCATGCGCGCGCTTTTCGAGCGATTCTCCGAGGTGGCCGTAAACTAAGGGACTGGATGGTGGAGCAGAAGGGATTTGAACCCTCGACCCCCACGTTGCGAACGTGGTGCTCTCCCAACTGAGCTACTGCCCCATCAATGTGCGGGAGACTGGATTGATTATGACGCCAGAATCGTCTGCAAGTAAGAACGCAACCTAGCAGCCAGATCGGGACGTTTCAACCCGAAGCCGACCTGCGCCACGATGAACCCTACTCGGTCGCCAAGATCGTAGCGAACTCCCTCGAACTCGTAGCCGTAGAGCTTGCGCCGGCGCGCCAGCGCCATCAGCGCGTCAGTCAATTGGATCTCGCCGCCCGCGCCCGGTTTTCCCGACGCAAGCAAATCAAAAATATCGGGCGTCAGTACGTAGCGTCCCATGATCGCGAGGTCGCTCGGCGCCTTGTCGATCGACGGCTTTTCGACCATCCCGCTTAGCTCGTAGAGCCTTTCGCCGGCGGGCTTCGCCGCGACGATGCCGTACTTCGGAATCTCGCTGCGCGCGACCTTGAGCAGCGCGACCACCGGCGCATCTTTCGCGTCGGCCGCCGCGATCATCTGCCCAAGGCACGGACGCGGACAATCGAAAATGTCGTCGGGCAGCATCACGGCGAACGGTTCGTCGCCGATCGCCTTGCGCGCCTGCAGCACCGCATGGCCAAGTCCAAGCGGCTTGGCCTGCTCGACGGCGGTAAATTGTGCGAGCGTGTTGGTGCGGCGCACCAACTCCAGAATCTCGTGCTTGCCGCGATCTTCGAGATGCTGCTCGAGTTCGAGCGCGACCTTAAAATGATCGAGCACCATCGTGCGGCCCGGAGCAACCACGACGTAGATATCGCGGATTCCGGAGGCCACCGCCTCTTCGGCTACCACCTGGATCGCCGGCGTATCGATCACCGGCAGGATTTCCTTGGGGATCACCTTCGACGCGGGCAGCATCCGCGTGCCCAACCCGGCCGCGACGATAATCGCCTTGGTGATTTTCATGGAACGAATTGTGCGCGCGGGCGCGCGTCAGGTCTGGCGCTCGCGCGCTTCCTGCGCGGATTTGCATCCGATGCAGAGCGTGGTGACGGGACGCGCGCGCAGCCGCTCAGTGCCGATCTCGCCGCCGCATTCCTCGCAACGCCCGTAGCTGCCGTCTTCGATGCGGGCGAACGCCTCTTCGATCTTGCTCAAAAGCTTGCGCTCGCGATCGCGCATCCGGAGCAGAAAATTGCGATCCGACTCGAGCGAAGCGCGGTCGGTCGGGTCAGCGAAGGCCTCTTCAGGGCCACTGTTCATTGAGCCGACAGCGCGATCGGCCTCGACCAGGATTTCGATCTTTCGATCTTCGAGCAGTTTTCGGAAAAGCTTGAGGTCTCTTTGCCTCATTGGTGTTTGTTTCGGCATGAGCCGAGTTCCCGATTCTATCGGCACCCTGATAGCATGTAAAGCTCGAACCATGAGAACCGCATATCTGGACGCCTTTTCCGGCCTCAGCGGCGATATGATCGTCGGCGCGATCCTCGACTGCGGCGCGGATTTCGCCGAACTCGAACGCGCGATCGCGTCGCTTTCGCTGACCGGTTACCAATTATCGCATCGCCGCCGCGTGCTCTCAGGCATCTCGGCGATCAAATTTGAAGTCGAGGTAGCAGAGCGGCAGCCCGAGCGCCATTTCGGCGCGATTCGCGCGATGATCGAAAACGCCGCGGCGCTGGCCGAACCGGTGCGGCGCCGCGCGATCGCGATTTTCCAGGTTCTTGCGGACGCTGAAGCGAAAATTCACAACACCACTCCCGACGAAGTTCATTTTCATGAGGTCGGCGCGGCCGATTCGATTATCGATATTGTTGGCGCCGCGTGGGGACTCGAACATCTGGAGGTCGGTGACGTGATCGTGTCTCCGCTGCCTGCCGGAGCCGGGTTCACACGCTCGCAGCACGGGATCATTCCCGTGCCTGCTCCGGCGACCGCCGAACTGCTCACGGGCTTTCCGGTGCGCCTTGGCGATGGCGCGGCCGAGATGGTCACGCCGACCGGCGCCGCACTGGTCAAAGCGCTCGCGCGGCCGGCCACGCTTCCATTGAATTTCGAGATTGAAAAAATCGGATACGGCGCCGGCTCACGCACGCTCGACGATCGGCCCAACGTGCTGCGCATGATGCTTGGCCGGGAGCATTCGGATTTTGAGAGCGATGAGATGATCGAAATCGCCGCGAATATCGACGACCTGAATCCGCAGATTTACGATCACGTGATGGAGCGCCTGTTCGGCGCGGGCGCGCGCGACGTGATGCTCACGCCCGCGCTGATGAAAAAAGGGCGGCCCGCCGTGACGCTCGGCGTCATTGCCGAGGCTGCGGATCGCGACAAGCTGGCGCGGATAATCTTCGACGAAACCTCGACTATCGGGCTGCGCTTTCATCCGATCTCGCGCCTGAAACTGCATCGCGAGATCAAGGAAGTCGAAACTCGCTTCGGTAAAATTCGGGTGAAGATTTCCGGCGCGCCGCCGCAGCCGCATTCCCACCCTCACGCGTATCCTCATTCGCACGCGCAGGTTACGATCTCGCCCGAGTATGACGATTGCCGCCACGCCGCGATCAAGCACGGCGTCGCGCTGCGGGTCGTGATGGACGAAGCGCGCGAGGCTGCCCGGGCGAAATTCGGGTAAATGGCGGATGACTCTTCGATAATTCTCCCATGATTTCCGATCGGCTCAATATCAGCGAGATTTTTTACAGCATCCAGGGCGAATCCACGCACGCGGGCCGTCCTTGTGTGTTTGTGCGTCTTACAGGATGCAACCTGCGCTGCCGGTGGTGCGACACCGCGTACGCGTTTTACGGCGGACAGCGGATGACGATCGAAGAGGTCGCCGCCGCAGCCGCGCGCCATCGATGCAACCTGATCGAGATTACCGGCGGCGAACCACTCCTGCAGGAGGGAGTCTATCCGCTAATCGACGCGCTGCTCGCCGCGGGCGACACGGTGATGATCGAAACCTCGGGCGCGTCGAACATCAGCCGCCTCGATCCGCGCGTGATCAAAATCATGGACCTGAAATGCCCCGGCAGCGGCGAGTCGGAGCGCAACCTGTGGAGCAATCTCGATCATCTGACCGCGCACGACGAGATCAAGTTCGTCGTCGCCAATCGCGCCGACTACGAATGGGCGCGCAACGCGATCATCACCGGCGATCTCGCCACGCGCGTGAATGCGTTGCTCATCAGCCCCGCCTTCGGCGAAATGGATCCCGCCGCACTAGCAGAATGGATCCTCGAAGATCGCCTCCCTGCGCGGATGCAACTGCAAATGCACAAACACATCTGGAGTCCCAACACCCGCGGCGTATGAACTCCGGGTCTCGCAAACGATTACGGTTTTTTCGGGCGCATTGTCACGGTCACTATCAGTACGTCCTCAAGTGCGTCGCTCTTTGCCGGAGCCTAACATTTATCGTGGCGGGATTTGATCGCCATCACGGATCGACTAGGCTTGGGCGTTATGCCGGGGCCGACGCTCAATGATGTACTTCCGGATCTGCTCGAGGAGATGGTTTTTCTGCTGAAGCAGCAGGGGGCCAATCCGCTCGAGGGGCCTTTGCGCGCGCTCACGATCGAGTCGGTATGCGACTGCGGCGATGAGAATTGCGCGAGCTTCGCGACCGCATCTGAAGTCAAAGTCGCGAACTATGTTGAGTTGGCGACGACGGAAGGGCAGCTCATTCTCGATCTCAACGATCGCGACGAGATCTGTTTCGTCGAGGTGCTGGGGCGCCCCGACGTCAAATACCTGCTCGAAGAATTTTACGATTCCGCGCGACGGTAGTCGGCGGTTCAGCCGCTTGCCGCGCGCGAGCGCGGAGCGCGGAACTGCTCGGCGAAAGCCAGAACTTCGGCCGCGACCTGCTCCTTTTCGCTATCGACGGTAATCACGTGATAGCTCTCTTCCAGGATCACGCAGCGCTTCTCCGCGCTGCCGAGATGCTTCATCACGAAGTTTACGTTGCGCTCCATCGGACAGGTGTGATCGAGCCGCGAATGTATCAGCAGCGCGGGCTGGGTTATGCGCTGGAGGCGGCGGCGCACAATCTTCGACAGGTCGAGCAAGTTAATCGGACCCGAGATCGGAAACAGATGCGTGGTCGGATGAATGCGGCGCGCGGCGGCGTCGTGAATATCGGAATCGCCCGGGCTGTAAAGATATAGCTGACGGGAGATTCGGCCCAGCCGTTGGACCATTCTCAGCAGGAGCGTCGTTGAGCGCGGCAGATAAAACGCCGGCGCCAGCATCGAGATTCCCGCGACCGCTTCGCGTTGATCCATCGCAAGACGCGCGGCCAGCACCGCGCCGGCCGACAAACCCACCACGATATTCGGGTCGCCGTATTGGCGCAGATCCTCGAAGCCTTGCACCACGCTTTCGTACCAGTTGTCGTAGTTCGCCGCACCGAGTTCTTCGGGCGCTCCCGCGTGTCCAGCAAGGCGCACGCCGCGGACGCGGATTCCCGCAGCCGTCATCCGCTCGCCGAGCCATCGCATTTCATACGGGGTCCCGGTCAGGCCATGGATCAGCAGGGCGCTCAGGCCGTCGCCGGGGAAAAAAAAATCGCGTTTGTCGGCGCAACCGGAAATCTGCGCGGAAGATAATTGGCCGGGCGCATTCTGCCCGGACGCCATCTGCGACGGAGGTTCGTCGTCGGAAGATATGATTTGATCGGAAGATTTCATTTGAGATGATCGATTTTCCCGAAGAGTTCTCTTTGGAGGCCGCGCTACATCGACGCTTGGGTTGACGCGCCCAACTGATCGGCATGAATCACGATATCGGCCTGCGTGCGCAACTGATCGAGAAATTGGGTCCAGACCTCCGCGCGGCGATGCTGCAGGAAATCGTCGGTGAAGGCCTGCTTTGCGCTCGTCCATTGCTCATCGTCCGGATCGGCGCGCGAAGTTACTTCGAAGATGAACGCGTTGCCGTCCTGCTCCATCACGTTTGGAATCAAACCGGGAACAGTGGCGACGGTTCCGGCCGCGTCAGTGACTTCAGGGAACTGGCCGATTCCGAGGATCGAGTGGGTCGCGCGCTCGAAGGGCTCGACATTATGCACGGTGAGCTTGTTCGCCGCCGCGATCTTCTGCAAATCGCCGGGTGTCTTGATTTGCGCGATAAGCTTTTCGGCCTGCTTGTGCGCGGCGATCTCGGAATACGAGCGGATGTAAGCCTGGCGCACGGTCGTGGCGATATCCTTCAGCGGCGGAATGTGCGCCGGCGTTTTTTCGAGCACTTTGATCAGGTAGGGCGCGTCCTGTTCGGGAACCGCGCGGACCTGGCCCTTGTCCAGACTGAGCGCCGCTTCGGCCAGCTTCTGATCCTGGCCAATACCGGCAATCGCCTCGCCCTTCGCGAACGGCGGCGGCGTGGCCACGTCCATACCGCGCTTCTTCGCGATGTCCGGCAAGTCGGCGCCCCCGAGCGCCGCAGTCAAATCTTCGTCGATCGCCTCGCGCGCGAGGCGCGTGCCTGTATGCCTGCGAAGCTCGTCGATAATTTTGGGGCGCGCCTCGGCCAGCGTGTCGGTATGCGCGGGCGTGAACGATTCGAGCTTGACGACGTGGTAACCGAACTTGGTCTCGATCACGAGAATCTCACCGGGCTTCATCTTGAACACGGCGTCCTCGAACGGCTTGATCATCTGGCCGCGTCCGAACGAACCCAAATCGCCACCGTGATCTTTATTCGACGTATCGTCGGAATACTTCGCGGCGAGCTTGCTAAAATCCGCACCCTTGGCCTGCGCCTGCTTCAAGATGTCGTCGGCCTTGGCCTTGGCCGCGGCCTTCTCTTGCGGGGTTGCGCCTTCGGGCACCGCAATCAGGATATGACGCGCGTGTGCCATATCCGGATGGGTGAAACGGCTGGCAAAATTGGATTTGTAGTAGCTCTCGATTTCCTTGTCCGAAGGCGTGTACTTCGCCGCGAGCGTCAGCGGCAGGTAGTGGATGAGCATGATCTTGACGCGCTCGGGCTCGCGGAAGTCTTCGGCGTGAGCGCTGTAGAAATCGGCGATCTGCTTGCCGGTCGGATTAATCGTGGAGGTGAAGTCATTCCATGGGAATTCAAGGTACGCGAGTCCGACCTTCTGATAGCGCAGGTTGAACGCGTGGCGAACTTCGCGATCGCTGGCCTGCACGCCCTGATCGACCATCTGCTGAAGGGTGTCCTGGGTCATCTCCGTGCGCATCGAAGATTCGAACTCCGCCGGCATCATCCCGCGCTCGCGCAGCACTTCCTGGTATTGCTCGAAGTCGAACTGGCCGTTTGCCTGGAAGCTGGGCAGCGTCGCGATCTTCTGCTGCAACTCCGCGTCGCTGACGTGGATTCCCAGATGCATCGCCTCGATCGCGATGAGCCGGTTTTCGATGATCCGGTCCAGCGCTTCCTGGCGCAGATTCATGCTCCTGATGACCGCGGTCGCATTCGCGCCGTACATCTGTTGGATGATCTGCTGCAGTTGTTCCGATTCCTTGTCCACGTCATTGGCGAGAATACGATTGCCGTTCACCGACGCCACCGGATGCACCTGCGCAAAAAAGCCGGTGCCGATTCCCCAGAATCCGAAGATGATTGTGATCAGAATAAGTATTGTCCGCGTAACCCACGAGTAGGCGTGGCGGCGCATCAAATCGAGCATAGCGGCCTAATCATATCCAAGCGGCGTTTCGGTGCGCAATTGCGTGGGTGCAAGTCAGTCGGTCCGTCGCGCGCAGTGGCTTCGTCCTTGACCCGATTCCCGATAGCGCTTTCGGCGGAATCGAGCCCAATTCCCAGAGCCGTGGCCCGATTTCGAGCCGCGACGCCATTTCGGGTGAGGCCAAGCCGCGAAAAAGATCGCTTTTTCTTGGACTTTGCTTGATTGTCCCGGCGGGCATCTGTTACCCTCGTGGCCGGGGCGATGGGTGGACGGGGAGCCGGTTTTCCGCCTGATCCGGATGCTATCTTGAGCTACGGCGTACCTCGTCCAAGGGGTGTTGGACGACGTAAAGTTCGGATTCTGGCGCGAGTCTTTAGCGCTGCGCAGGCATAATCCAAGGACAAAATTCAGTGGTTCTCAATTCGATTTTCGGCTGGTTCTCCAACGATCTCGCGATCGATCTCGGCACCGCCAACACGCTGGTCTACGTCAAGAGCGAAGGCATTATCTGCAACGAGCCTTCGGTCGTCGCCGTCCAGCGTGATTCGCGCGGCGCGCGGCGTATTCTCGCGATTGGAGCCGAGGCGAAGCGGATGGTGGGGCGTACGCCCGGATCGATCACCGCGATTCGTCCGCTGCGCGACGGCGTGATCGCCGACTTCGAAATCACGGAGAACATGCTCCGCTACTTCATCCAGAAGGCGCATTCGGGCAAGACGCTGGTGCGGCCGCGGCCGCGGGTGGTGATCGGCGTGCCGTTCGGAATTACCGCGGTGGAAAAGCGCGCGGTCCGTGAATCGGCTGAATCGGCGGGCGCGCGCGAGGTTTACCTGATCGAGGAACCGATGGCGGCCGCGATCGGCGCGGGCCTGCCCATCACCGAACCGGCCGGCAACATGATCGTCGATATCGGCGGTGGCACCACCGAGGTCGCCGTGATCTCGCTCGGCTCGATCGTCTTCCCGCGCTCGGTGCGCGTGGCCGGCGACAAGATGGATGAGGCGATCATCCAGCACATCAAGCGCAAGTATAATCTGTTGATCGGCGAGCGCACCGCGGAGTTGATCAAGATAACTATCGGCTCGGCCTATCCCGGCAACGAGATCCAAACCATGGAGATCCGCGGGCGCGACTTGGTGGCCGGTGTGCCCAAGGAAATCGAAATTACTGACGAAGAAATCCGCGAGGCGCTCCAGGAGCCCGTGCGCCAGATTATTGAATCGGTCCGGATCGCACTCGAGCGCACACCCCCGGAACTGGCTTCCGACATCATGGACAAGGGCATCATGCTCGCAGGTGGCGGCGCGCTGTTGCGCAACCTCGACGTGCTCTTGCGCGAGGAGACTGGTCTGCCGGTTACGCTTGCGGAGGATCCTTTGACCGCGGTGGTGATGGGCGCGGGCAAGGCGCTGGACGAACTCTCCTTGCTGCGCGGCGTCACGGTTGACTAAAGCGCTCGCGCGTCCCGCGATGAAGCAGAGCGTTCCCGCGGCTCGGGGCAAAATCACGTGAAAGGCACGTTTCTGTGGCGCAACCGGGTTGTGTTGACCGCTGGCGTGTTGCTCCTGTTTTCGCTCCATCTATTGACCGCCAGTTTCAGCCGCGGCGACTTGGCCGCCGCGCCCGCATTCGCGATGCTCGAAGTGATGCGCCCGGTGCAGGCCGCAACGGCGCGGCTGGGCAACGGCGCCTCATCGATCGTCCATGACTACCTGGATCTGGTCCAAGTGCGCGAAGAAAATACGCGACTGCGCGCGCAGATAGCAGAGCTCAAAGGCGGCCAAACGCGAATCGCAGAGCTTCAGACCGAGAACCGGCACCTTGCCGCCTTGCTCGAACTCAGAGACGCACTCGGACTAACCGCGGTTGCCGCCAGCGTTATCGGCAGCGACGCCACCGGGCTCTCGCATACTCTCGTCCTCGGACAGGGATCATCGAGCGGGCTCCGGCCCGGGATGGCGGTGCTGGCAAACCGGGGCGTAGTCGGCAGGATTATCGATACCAGCGAGCATGCGGCGCGCGTGCTCCTGATCGATGATCATAATTCCGCGCTGGACGGTTTCGACGAACGCTCGCGCGCCCGCGGAATCGTCGCAGGCTTGGTCGATGATGGGATCACCATGAAGTACGTCGATCGCTCGGAGGATCTGAAGGCGGGCGATACGATTGTGACCTCCGGACTCGACGGAATTTTCCCGCGCGGACTCCTGGTCGGCACTGTCGCAAGCGTGCATCGCGAAGGCCCGGGCCTGTTTCTTGGTGTGCAGGTGCGTCCCGCGGTTGATTTCCACCAGCTCGAGCAGGTGCTGATCGTCACGCAGCAGGCGCCCCCGCCGCCACCCGACGTTCGAGGCTAACCGGCGTGCGGCTGGTGATCCTGTTTGCGACTCTCACCTACCTCGCGCTCGCCTTTGAGACCTCGGTGCCGTACTGGATTCAGACCCGGGTTCTTATTCCCAACCTAATCGTGATCCTCGCCGTGGACTTGGGCCTGCGTAATCATGGCGTCGTTCCGGCGATTTTGGCCTTTGGGATGGGCTATGCGACCGACGCGTTTTCGGGCTCGACGCTCGGCGTCAACGCGTTCCTGATCACGATGGTGTTTTTGCTGACCTATGAAACCTCGAGCCGGCTACTGGTAACCAACGCGGCGGTTGGGGCGACTTTTGTATTTCTGGGCGTGATCGCAACCTCGATTGGCGCTCTGGTGCTGGCCAACGGCGCGGCAGGATTTGCCGCGGCGGGACCGATGTTCCCCTCAATCGCATTGCAGGCGGCGATTTCGGCGCTGATCGCGCCGATTGTCTTCGCACTTATCGCGTTGCTCAAGCGGGCCGCAGGATTGCCTGTCGCTCTCGCGCGTGAATAGATAGATACACAGGAACCCTTCCGTGGCGAAGTTCCGCCCGAAATCACGAAATCGTCCGATCCCGAAGCTTGAGCCCCGGGTCGCCGCGCTGACGGCACTGATGGCGATCGTGTTCGCGATCGTCGGCGCGCGGCTCTACTACTTGCAGGTAATCCATCACTCCGAGCTCGCACAACTGGCGGATCGCAACCGGATTCGAATCCGGCGCGTGCCCGCGCCACGCGGATTGGTCTTCGACCGGCGTCATCGCCCGCTGGTCGATACGCGGCCAACTTTCGACGCCGAGCTGGTGCCTGAAGATTCGGACAATCTGTCCGCGACCATTGAAAAGCTCGAGCAATATCTCTCGGTGACCGGGGTCGCCGACAAGATCGCCTCGGCCGAGGAAGAAGGCCGTCCGCCTTACGAACCGGTGATCGTCGCCGAACGTCTGGATTGGCAGCAAGTCGTAGCACTCGAAACGCATCAGTTGGAGCTTCCCGGCGTTAGCCTGGAAATCACGCCCGGACGGCACTACCTCTACGGCAATCTGGCTGCTCATCTGCTCGGCTACGTGGGTGAGGTCAGCGTTGACGATCTGCGCAAGCTCGCCGCGTATCACATGGGCGACGAGATCGGAAAATTCGGCCTCGAACGCGGATTTGAACCATACCTGCGCGGCGTGGCGGGAGGCCAGGAAGTGGAAGTCGATGCGGTCGGCCGGCGCTTGCGCGTGCTCAAGGAAATTCCCGACACTCCCGGCGATAGCGTCGTGCTGACTATCGATCTCGACGTGCAACAGGCCGCGGAGCAGGCGCTGGAAGGCAAGAACGGAGCGCTGGTCGCGCTCGATCCGAATAACGGCGACATCATCGCGATGGTATCCCATCCGGCCTTCGATCCTGACGTGTTCGGCGCTGGAGTTAAGCCCGCGCAGTGGCGCGCACTGATGACCGACCCGAATCATCCGCTCGAGGATCGCGCGATCCAGGGAACCTACGCGCCGGGCTCGACCTTCAAGATTGTCGATTCGATCGCGGGCCTGCAGGAAGGCACGCTCACCGAAGACACGGTTTACGACTGCCACGGCGGCCTATGGTTCGGTGGACGCGAGTATCACTGCTGGCGCAAGCAGGGCCACGGCGCGATCGAGCTGCATGCCGCTATCGTGCGTTCTTGCGATGTCTACTTTTACAACGTCGGAGAGCATCTCGGAATCGACAAGCTCGCGCACTGGGCCGGCTTGCTCGGCTTCGGCGTGAAATCCGGCATCGGGCTGGCTAACGAGAAACCGGGCCTGATGCCGTCCTCGATGTGGAAAGAGAAGCGCTATCACGAACGATGGTACCCGGCCGAAACGCTCTCAGTCGCGATCGGACAGGGTTACGTGGCCGCCACTCCGCTGCAACTCGCGCAGCTTGCGGCGGAGGTCGCAAACGGTGGTACTCGCTACCGGCCGCAGTTCGTCAAGGAAGTCGAAGGACTCGACGGCAGCGTCACCCAGGCCTATCCACCGATCATCGAGCAGCGGATCCCGATCTCGCCCGATAATCTCGAAATAGTGAGAGATGCGATGGCCGACGTGGTCAACGGCCCCGGCGGCACCGGCCACAAGGCGGCGCTGGACGGAATCACGGTATGCGGCAAGAGCGGAACCGCGCAGGTCGTCGGCGACAAGGGCAGCCTGACCGCGGGTGAAGACGAAGCCAAAATGCCCGAGAAGTTCCGCGACAACGCATGGTTCATCGCATTCGCGCCCAAGGAGCATCCGCAGATCGCCGTCGCCTGCCTGATCGAACATGGCGGCCATGGCGGCAGCGCGGCCGCGCCGGAAATCGCGGCGGTGATGAAACGCTTCTTTCAACTCTATCCGCCGCCCGCGGCACCCGACTTGGCGCGCGGCGATGATCGCGCACCCAAGACCGCGATCGAGCGCGTGTTGACCAACGATTCCGCCGAAGAATCGGCCGACGCCCGCGACGAACACTAGACCCGTGGCTTCGATCGACCGCCGTCTCGTTCTGCATTTCGATTGGACTGTCTTCTGGCTGGTGATGGCGCTGGCGGCGGTAGGGCTGCTGAGCGTGATGAGCGCGTCGTACGCCGGTCCGCACAAGCACCTCGATCCGCTGGTTATCCGGCAGATGATTTGGATCGCGGTCGGGGTCGTGATTTTGATTGCGGCGGTGCTGTTCGATTATCGCGCGCTCCAAACCTACGCGTATCCGATCTATGTGATCGCGATCGGCCTGCTCATCGCGGTCCAGGTAATCGGACATTCGACCGGCGGATCGCGGCGCTGGATCAACCTCGGCTTCTTTCATCTCGAACCTTCCGAGTTCGCGAAGCTCGCGGTCGTGTTCGTGCTGGTCCGGTATTTTCGAGAAGAGCCACCCAAAGGCGGATGGAGCCTGCGCCAGATGATCATACCGGCCCTGTTGGTTGCGGTGCCTGTCGTACTGGTGCTCAAGCAACCCGATCTTGGAACCGGGCTTATTCTCGCGCTCATCACGGTGACGCTGGTGTTCGTCAGCGGACTCAACTGGCGCATGATGCTGGTGCTGGCGCTGGCGGCGATGTGCGCCGCTCCGCTGAGTTGGCATTACCTGAAGCCCTACCAGCGCCAGCGCCTGGTCAGCTTTATCAATCCGCAGGCCGATCCGCTTGGCTCCGGCTATCACATTATCCAGAGCGAAATCGCGATCGGCGCGGGCGGCCCGACCGGCAAAGGTTTTCTGAAGGGCACTCAGGCGCGGTTGAATTTTCTGCCCGAGCAGAGCACCGATTTTATCTTCGCAGTCTTCGCCGAAGAGTTTGGGCTGACCGGCACACTCACGCTGCTAATGATCTACGCGGCGCTGATTTTACGCGGCGCGTGGATCGCGCGTCACGCCAGAGATCGGTTCGGTTCGTTACTGGCAATAGGATTAATCGCAATCGTCTTCTGGCAGGTCGCTATAAATATCGGGATGGCAACCGGGATGCTCCCGGTAGTCGGAATCACGCTGCCGATGGTAAGTTATGGCGGCTCGTCGCTGATTTTAATGATGGGCGCGATGGGCCTGCTGATCAGCATTAATACGCGCAGATTTTTGTTCTGAGTCGCGGCTTCGAGGGGGAAGACTTCGCGCGATGGGCTGGCAAATCTGGATTCTGTTCGCCGCTACCGAAACGGCCCTGTCGCTGACTCCCGGGCCGGCGGTGCTGCTGGTGTTGTCGCAGGGGCTATCGCGGGGGCGCGTCGTCGCACTTTGGTCGGCGCTCGGGATCCTTGCCGCGAACGCGCTTTACTTCATCCTGTCGGCGACCAGCCTCGCCGCGATCCTGGTCTCGTCGTTCGATCTGTTTCAGATGATCAAGTGGATCGGCGCGGCGTACCTGGTATGGCTCGGTCTGCGCACCTTTTTTGGCAAATCGCCCGCCCTATCGGTTCAAGCGGAAGGGCACGCGGCGGCGCCCGCGCATCGTACGTTCACCGGTGGCTTCGTTCTGCAAGCATCGAACCCAAAGACGCTGATCTTCTTTACCTCGATTCTTCCGCAATTCGTAAATCCGCACGCACATGTTGCGATGCAGATCGCGATCCTCGGCGTGACCAGCGTCGTGATCGAGTTCTTTGTGCTGCTCGGCTATGGAAGCTTCGCCGGCGGCGTATCGCGATTCGCCGTCAGGCCGCGCTTCGCCCGGGTGGCCGACCGCTTGGCGGGCACGATGCTCGTAACGGCAGGAATCGGAATCGCAGCAATCCGCCGCGAAGCATAGGGTCCAAGCACAACTCTCGCTCGATTCGGTTAACCGCTCGGTTCGTCATCCGAGTCCTCGAAGCCTGGCGGCAGAGCGTGCTCCCGGTTCGCGCTCGATCGGCGCGCACCCAGGCGTTCGATCAGGCCCCTTCTCATGGATTTGAGTTCCACTGGAAGTTCTTCGATGACTTCTTCATCAAAGCTAAGATTCAAATAATCGGCGGCAAGACTCGCGACGGCTTCGCCCTGCCGGAAATCACGCTTCCGCTTGATCGGATCTCGCGTTGGCTGCAGCGATAGCCACAGCTTGTGCAGCGCAAACACGCGAGAATCAGGAACAATGAATCGTACCGGGTAACCATTTTCCGCGATAACGATCTGAGTCATTTTGGGCGCGGATGCCAGCCACTCCAAACCCCGCAATGGCTCCGCGATTAGATCTTCTCGGCGGCCCAGGCTCGTGAGTACCCTGTGATCGGTGAAGGGTGCGCGAATCAGATCGACCATGAAGCCCTTGCTGTTGACGGCGCGGAATGATCGCTGCCGGGCGAGCCGGAAACTCTTGTCGATCCTTTGAATGAGCCCCAGCAGTCCGGCATTGCGGATCTCTCCAGCGATCTCCAGATCGCCTTTGCCGCCGAGCAGAGTGTCGAGATCGTTGGTTTGTAGCAGGCCTGCTTTGAGATGGACCCCGGATGCCATCTCGTACGCATAAATCGCATGACTACCGAGAACGACTAGATGACTGCCGAGCAGTCCGTGGAAGTCGAGCAGTCGTACTATATCGGCGGCGATCCTCGGAACGCGATTGACTCCAGCAGCGACGCAAAACTTGGCGCGCGCGGCGATCTCTGCCGCGAGTCCTTTGAGTTGCTCCTTGAGTTGCGCCTTCCTTTCTGTGAATTCACGATGGCGCGCCTCGGTTTCCTCGGACTGGGGACCGAGGGACTGCTGATGTCCCACGCGATCGAGCGTCCTTATGAGATATTTCTTGTGACCAACGGTCTTCCAGTGGAGTCCGCCCCGGAACTCCTGAGATTCCTGGCGGAGGTCAAGGAAATGCTGATATAGCTGAACAGCATCGACCGCTATCCGCCTCTGCTCGGCACTCAATTCCGTTGCCTTCATCAGCTTTCCTTTCAATATGGTTATTATGCAAATTTGAAAGGAAATGCAAGAAACAACAAGCTATATTTGCTGTTTAATGATGGCAAAAAACGCTGTTTCCTTGCAATGTTCAGGCTGTTGAGAATTGAAAGGAAAGAGATCCCACCCACGTTTGACGAACCGCGAAACTCAAATTCTGGAGGCTTAGTCGTCCAGTTCAAGGCGCATCGATTGCACGCGCCCGCATGATATATTCGCTACTAATCACGCATCCCTTTGCGAGGATATCGTAATGGCGCGCTCGTCCAAGAAGTTCACCGACCCCACCGATATCGCAATCATCGAAATTCATCGCCGCTTCGTCGAGGTGATGGAATCGGTGCGTCTCGAAACCATCAGCCCCGAAATGAAGGTGCGCTATCTGAAGGTGATGACCGACCTGACCGAAAAACTCGCGATTCCCGCCAAGCCCCTGTCCGAAGTCCTGGGCGAGATCATGGCCGAAGCAGGCCCGATCATATTCCAGGCGATGCAGCGATAGCCGACGCGGCGCTGCCGTGCCTAAACGTATCGTCATCATTTGATGTGAAACGCCCGGATGCACGATTGCGTCGAATCGATGTGACGATCTCGCAAATCGAACCTCGGCGTCCGCGTGCCAATACTTACGCCGCATTCATCGGAGCGCCGGATTCTTCAGGATCCGCGATAGGACGAGCGCCGAAGCGCGATGGCACGATCGTCGCTCTCAAAAAAAGCGGAAGACCAGCTTCCATTGAAAGTGATAGGAGCGATACGACAATGGCCCGCACCGGAGAGTTTTCAAATTCAGCCGCATCGGGGCCGGACGAGTTCCAGATGCGATGGCCCGCAGTCCTGATATTTCTGGTCGGCGTCGCCGCGATCCTGTCGCTGGGCGGCTGCGCCGCCTTCAATCCGCAGGGCGCCGCACAGCAGGCCACGCCGACATACTACGACGGCCAGCAATACAGCCAGCTCAGCCCCGAGCAGAAGATGCAGCTCGAAGACCATCTCTCCAACCAGAGCAATCAAGCCTGGCGCACCACCGCCTCAGTCGCGGGCGGACTCGGCACGCTGACGCAAGGCACAGGCGTCCTGCTCTGGGCGGTCAAGCGATGACCTGACGGGATTTTGCTCATCGCGGGAGTGATTGCGATGAAGCGCAAACAAAATCGAAACCTCCGCGCGACGCGCTGCCTGGCGCTCGCGCTTTTCTTTGCAATCCTAACCGGCGCCGCCGGATGCACCGCGATGTACCCGCAGACCGCCGCGCAGAACTACGCTCCGCTGTACTACGAAGGCGGCTACAACTCCCTATCCGCCCAGCAGAAGATGCATCTGGAGGACCATCTAACCAACCAGAGCAACCAAGCCTGGCGCACCACGGCCAAAGTAGCCGGCGGCCTCGGCCACCTAATGCAAGGCACCGGCTCCCTCCTCAGCGCAATCCGCGCGCACCCCGCGCGCCATCGGATATGAGCGCAAGAAGTCCGATCAATTCGGCGGACGGAGGCTCTGCCATGATCCCCCGACCAGGGACGGGTTTGTGTTCCCCGACGGATCATAGGTGTACGTAGTGGCCGGCGGCGAGGTCGGCGCCGCCGCATTCACCAGCGCAATTGTCGAGCCGTGATCAGACGCACAAGAGCGGCTACCCCTCGAAGGCGTAGGCGTTTTCTTCGTGTTCCGTTAGGTCGAGGCCCATGTACTGGCCTTCGTCGTTGACGCGGATTCCTACCAGCGCATCGGTCACCGTGAGCAGTATCGCGCTGCCGACGAATGAGAATGCAAGACTGGCGATGACTGCGACCGCCTGCACTATAAGCTGATGCGGATTGCCGTGGAGGAGTCCGTTGGCGCCCGCGGCATTAACTGCGAGGCTCGCGAAAACTCCGGTCGCCAGCGCGCCCCAGATTCCGCCGACCATATGCACGCCCACCACGTCGAGCGCGTCGTCATAGCCGAAAAGCCTTTTCATCCGCACCGCGCCGAAGCATAGTCCTCCCGCCACCAGTCCGATGACTATTGCCGGCACCGGTCCGACGTAGCCTGACGCCGGCGTGATCGCTACCAGACCCGCGACCGCTCCCGAAGCCGCGCCAAGCGTGGTCGGCTTGCCCGCGACGATCCATTCGACTGCGACCCACGAAATCGTCGCCGCCGCCGCGCCGAGATGCGTCGCGACAAATGCCGACACCGCCAGTCCGTCGGCCGCGAGCGCGCTACCCGCGTTGAACCCGAACCATCCGACCCACAAAAGGCCGGCTCCGGTGAGGGTGAGCGTAAGATTATGCGGCGCCATGTGTTCCTTCAGGTATCCGCGCCGCTTGCCGACCAGCAGTGCGCCGGCCAGTGCCGCCGCTCCCGACGAGATATGGACAACCGTGCCGCCCGCGAAATCGAGCGCGCCCATCGCGTGAATCCATCCGTCGGAGCCCCACACCCAATGCGCCAGCGGATCGTAAATCAGCGTGGTCCATAGCAGGCTGAAAATCAAAAAGCCCTTGAACGTCATCCGCTCCGCGATCGCGCCGGTGATCAGCGCCGGAGTGATAATCGCGAACATGCATTGATAGATCATGTAGGCCTGATGCGGCACCGTCGCCGAGTACGCCGCATACGGCTGTGTCGCGCTGACGCCCGCAAGTCCGGCCCAGGTAAGCGCGCCGGCGAACGCGCTGCCGGGAGCAAACGCGATGCTGTAGCCGAAGAGCACCCACTGGATCGATACGACCGCGACGAGGAAGAAGCTCTGCATCAGCGTCGAGAGTACGTTTTTGCGCCGCACCATCCCGCCGTAGAACAGCGCGAGGCCGGGAATCGTCATCATCAGGACCAGCACCGCCGAGAGCAGAACCCACGCGGTGTCGGCGCCGTCGATTTTCGGTGCGGCCGCTAGCTCGGCGTGCGCCGAGGACGCGCCAGCGATTATGAAAAATGCCGCGGCAGCGATTACGAGGAATGTGGTGAGAAGGACGGAACTACGCGCGAGCGCACCCCTGCGAGCCATCAGTAGGAGCCTCCGATTGTGGCGTCAAAGACGCCAGATACACCAATGCCGCCCGTTCGAGCAGCATCTGCCCAACGATTCGGCACTAACCCCTTCGCCAAATGCGATTTATGCCGTTGTGCAAGAGCAGGAGCAAAATCGATGCCTCTAAAGCCGTCGCTCCCGTCTCGGCGCCCGAGCGACGACCGCCGCGACCGTAGTCGCGAAGGATTCCGGACGGGCATGCAGACACTCACGATTGCATACTCCGCCTTTGGGCGC
This sequence comes from Binataceae bacterium (SeqCode), assembly GCA_050736695.1. Classification (GTDB taxonomy): domain Bacteria; phylum Desulfobacterota; class Binatia; order Binatales; family Binataceae; genus JBARDN01. The sequence continues at coordinate 25,368 of JBOHWH010000135.1, forward strand.
CCAGCACCCTCTCGGCGTTCAGTTCCTCATTCGCGACGCGAGCAGTGCGGCGATGTGCAGGTAACGAGTAGACCCGAGGAGGAATCGCGATTGTGTGCACGGAACGCCCGGGATCCTTCGACTCCGGCCGAAACGGCCGCCGCTCAGGATGACGCAATAGGAAGGCCGCGCCGGCCTGCTTCTGCCGTGCGAGAGCATACCCTGAGCCTGCCGAATGGAATCCCAGATTTCGAATAAATTCAAAAGCCCTGAGGGAGACTAGAATCGAGAAGGTCGGAACGCGGACCTGTCGGATCTTACCTTGGGTTCTGACCTCAGCCTTCTCAACGAAGATGGAGCTCAATCGCGCGCGGTCGATATAGGGCCAAATCTCGGATTTGTCGCTCGAACGAAAGCGAACTGCAGACGTATGTGATGCTCAGGGAGTTCAAAGACGAAGACAGGCCGGCGTGTTGTTTTGCTCCGTAGCAAAAGACTCGTTCAGCGCGTGCGGTAGCGCCGCGCATCTCCGGAATTTCGTACAGTGGACGGAAAGTAGACCACGGACCTTGCAGCCGATCGGCAGTGCGAACGCCGATCTGGCTAGCCGGAAAGCCGGGATCCGTCTGGACCATCACCCATCGCGCGATCTCGGGGTGGTATCGAACTGAAAACTCGGCCGCAACGCCGCCCACGATAATTTGTGCGTCGCGCTCGTTCAGTCCGCGCTTCCAGCCGCTGGCGCTGTCGAGATATTCGATGCCCGCGGCTGGTGAATCGAGATTCTCGAGGCCGATCCTCGCGAGAATCGCCTGATGGGTTCGAGGCGCACCTTTGCTAACAACCGCGTAGAGATAAACGTATGGCGTTGCGACCACTGCCGAGACACCCGGAACGACCTGACTATCCGACAGAAGCTCCCGATACCGAACGTTCCACTTATCTGGACCAGCGGCCGGATTCGAGACTTTAGCCAGCTTCGCTCCGATAGGCTTGAACGCAAATGTGCCGGTCCCGGTTGCAGCAACTTCAAGTATGAATACGTACAGCGAGCTGTGAAAAACAAACCCATCCAGCGGCCAGAATCGAACCTTATTCGTGTCCGAATCGAAGAAAGCTTGTGGAGAACCGGGCGATCGATGCTTTCCGAAATAATATTGGATGCTCCAATCATGATTGCGGCAAGTCGAAATCGCGACTGTATTGGCGACTAGTTTCGAACCTTTGCGCGATGCGAGGCCTTTGGGACTGGCGAACGAGTCACCGAATAGCCAGAGAATCCGGCCCGCGTTCAGAGGAATCGAGTATGCGCCGTCACCGCCGAGCCACCCCTGCTCGTAAGGGAATTGCGGCACGCAAGATGCCGACCAAGCTCGCCCTGTCGCGACGGAAGCAGTACGATCAATGCGCTTGCAGAAGCACTAAAGCAGCGTGGCTTTCTGTTCAACTAAATCTTTCGCAAGCGCTATCGCCAAAAAAGCGCCTTATTTGTTCGCGAGCGCTAGCCCTTGGGCAGGCCTAAGATTCGTTCGCCGATCATGTTGCGCTGGACCATCGAGGTGCCGCCGGCGATCGTCATCGATTCGGATGCGAGGATGCGCTTCATCCAGTCGCCGCGAGGAGCGAACGGCGTATGCGACTCGAGCATCGCGTATTCGCCGAGCAGGCGCGTCGTGAACTTGACCATCCGCTGGCCCAAGTCGGTCGAGATCAGTTTCGAGATCGACGCCTCGGAGCCCGGTTGCAGACCCTTCAAGCGCCGTGACAGCGAGCGCAGTCCGTTGTATTTCTTGGCCGTCACCTCGATTGCGAACTGCGCGAGCTGCTGACGGATATCGTCTTCTTCGATCGCCGGACGTCCGTTGATTTGCGTGCGCTTGGCCAGATCGACCAGCGCGTGCAGGGTCTGCTCGGTACCCCCGATCGTCTCGCCGATTCCGAACCGCTCATGCATCAGCGTCGCGACGAGCACCTGCCATCCCTGATTGATCGGTCCGAGCAGATTTTCCTTGGGTACTTTCACGTCCTCGAAAAAGATTTCGTTGAATTCCGAGTCGCCGGTGATCTGCATCAGCGGACGCACGGTCACACCCGGGCTTCTCATGTCGACGATCAGCGCGCTCATCCCCTTGTGTTTGGGCGCTTCGGGATCGGTGCGGACGAAAAGCTGACAGAATTGCGATCGATGCGCGATCGTCGTCCAGACCTTCTGCCCGTTGACGACGAAGTCGTCGCCCTTGAGCTCAGCGCGGCACTGGATCGAGGCCAGGTCCGAGCCGGCGCCCGGCTCCGACATCCCTTCGCACCATATCTCTTCACCGGCGAGGATCGGTTGCAGGTAGCGCTTTTTCTGTTCCTCGGTTCCCCACTGCATCAGCGCCGGGCCGTTCATGATCACGCCGAGCACGTTGCATCCCATCGGCAGCCCGAGCCGGCCGAGTTCCTGCTGAAAGATCACCTGCTCGATAAAAGTCGCGCCGCGACCGCCGTATTCCTTGGGCCACGTCAGACCGGCCCATCCCGCATCATAGAGCTTGGTGTGCCATGCCTTCAGACGATTCCAGACGGCATCGTCGCCACTGTTTTCTCCGTCGATCTGGGCGAGCGGCGGCGGCTGATTGTCCGTCAGCCACTTTCTGACTTCCATGCGGTAGGCGTCTTGCTCGGGCGACCAATTGAAATCCATACTCGGGAACCTTCCTGTTTGATTCGGCACTGTGATGTTATCGCTGCCGACATCATTTGGGTAGCGCGGCCAAGTTCGGCTGGCAAGCGGCAGCGCTCGCCGCATTATCGGCTCAGCGTCCGATTTCTACCGGAGACAGTCGGCGATATACTTCCAAAATCAGGAGAATCTCATGTCGGCTCTATTGAAGAAGAAGCTTGAAGACGAAGCCTTTCGGCTGTCACCGCGTGCGCGCGCGCGACTGGCAAAACGACTTATTGCCAGTCTCGATGAGCGAGAGGATCCAGACGTCCTGAAGGCTTGGAAGGACGAAGCCCGGAGCCGGGCGAAGGAGATCGCAAGCGGCAACGCCAAAGTGATTTCTGCCGCCAAGGTGTTCAAGAAAGCTCGCACGATGCTTCGGTGACAAGCGTCGCGGTTCACCCCGCTGCACAGCGAGAGCTTCTCAATCCGGCGAGGTTTTATGACCATCACGCACCGGGACTCGGTTCTGATTTCGTTCGGCAGGTCGAGCGCACGCTCGCACAGATAAATGCGAATCCCGAGTCTCTGCAGGGCTTCGACCAGAGTATCAGGCGACTACTCCTGCCGAGATTTCCTTTCGCAATTCTCTATCTACCGACCAGCGAAGACCTTCTCGTCTTAGCGATCATGCACTTGCGGCGTCGCCCCGGAAATTGGAAAAGACGGCTGCGAAATAGAAGTCTGGAGCGCAAACCGTGAATCGCGCGGCGGCATTCTCTTACGATTGCAACGCGTGCGGCAAATGCTGCCGCGACAAGGTGATCACGCTTGCGCCGTACGATGTGATCCGAATCGCGCGCGCGGCCGGTGTTCCGACCGGCGAGGCTGTGCGGCGCTTCACCTTGCGGCGCGGGTCGATCCTGAAGTTCGGCGCCGGCGGCGCATGCGGCGCGCTGGCGGGCGTGCGCTGCTCGATTCATGAGGGGCGCCCTCTCGCCTGCCGGCTCTATCCGCTGGGCATCGAGCGCGCCGCCGACGGCCGCGGCGAGCGATTCATCCGGCTCGAACCGGCGCCAGGCTCGCTCGGCGTGTATGGCGAAGACGGCGCGGTCGGCGATTTTCTCGAGGCGCAGGATGTCGCCGAATATCTGGACGCGAATGATCGCTATCGCCGGCTGATACCGCGATTGCGCGCAAGAATCGCCCAGCTCGTAGACTTCGAGAAGATCGAGCCGCGCGAATTCTGGCGCCGCGCCACGCGCGAGGCTCTGGCCGAGTCAGACTACGATCCGAATCCGTTGATCGACGCGCTATTCGACGCCGACGGATTGGTTGGCAGGCGCGACGACGAGGAAGCCGAGATGTTCGTGCATCTGGCCGCGCTCGCGATACGGGCGGGAAAATCCACCGACGCGGCGGGTCTCGCGGCCGCCGCGGTGATGCTCGCAGTCAGTCTTGGCTATTCGCCCGCCGAGGCAAGCGGGTCTTCACAGAACTAGACGCGCTCAGAATCCGCCCGACGGAGCGCCAGCCGTCGCGCCCGACGCGGGAGCGGGAGCCGGATGCTCGGGAATTTTGAGGTCGCTCAGGATTTCGGCCGCGTGAACAGACGGATCGACGCTCGGATAAACCTTCGCGATCTTGCCGTCGCCATCGATTACGTAAGTGATGCGCCGGTCCAGGCCGAGAATCGGAATTCCGTTGGCGGCGCCATACTCGGTCGCAATTTTCTTGTCCGGGTCGAGCAGGAGCGGAAACGGGATGTTGTACTTCTTGATAAAAGCGCGATGCGCGTCGGAATCCTGCACACTGCATCCCAGCACCACCAATCCCGCCGACTGAAAACGCGCAAAGCCGTCGCGGAAAGCGCACGCCTCTTTAGTGCATCCGGGAGTGTCATCCTTCGGATAGAAATAGAGTACGACCGTCTTGCCGCGCAGGTCGGCCAGCGAGATCGGAGAGATCTGGTCGCCCTGCACCATCTGAGTGGAAAATCCCGGCGCGATTTGCCCTTGCTTGAGCAACTCCGCGCGCGCGGCGCGCGGCCGAAAAATGACGATCGCGACGATCACGATCGCAGCTATGACAATGAGGCCGGCTGGTAACTTCATGTAGTCTCCCTGGTTCCTATAATCGAACGCGCGCGCCGCAACCACATTGCTTAAGTCTTATACGCGGTATAGCCATTCCTGATACTTGCGGTCGCGTCCGTGCAGCGCGTCCTGAAAGACCTTTTGCACCTTGCGCGTGATCGGTCCCGGAGCGCCGCCGCCGATCCGCCGGTCGTCGAGCTCGACCACCGGGGTAACCTCCGCCGCGGTGCCGGTCATGAACGCCTCATCGGCGACATAGAAAGCGTCGCGCGCGAAGAGTTCCTCGCGCACTTCGATCGAATTGTCGTGCAGAATCTTTATCACCGAGTCGCGCGTGATTCCCGGCAGGATCGAGCTCAGCGTCGGCGTGCGCACGATTCCGTCGCGAATCACGAATACGTTCTCGCCGCTGCCCTCGGCGACAAACCCCTGCGTATCGAGCAGCAGCGCCTCATCGTAGCCGCCGCGCCGCGCCTCGTAACCGGCCAGAATCGAATTGATATAGTTCCCCGAAGCCTTCGCCGCCGGCATCATCGAGTTGTGATGAAACCGCACGAACGATGAGGTCTTGAGCCTGACGCCTTTGTTGAGGCCGTCCTCTCCCAGATATGCGCCCCACGGCCACGCCGCGATCGCAACCCGAGTCTTGTTGCCGCGCGCCGCAAGCCCCATCTCGCCTTCGCCGTAAAACGCGATCGGACGCAGGTAACATTCGTCGAACTTGTTCACGCGGACTACATCGGCGCACGCCTTAAGCAGCTCCTCGGAGCTGTGATGCATCGGCATCTCGACGATATGCGCAGATTCGAGCAGGCGGCGGATATGCTCCTTGCCGCGGAAAATGGCGGAGCCTCCGGCATCAAGCTTGTAGCATCGCATCCCTTCGAAAACCGCGAGCCCATAGTGCAGGCTGTGAGTCAGGACATGGATGTTGGCCTCGTCATAGGGGACCAGGGTTCCATCGATCCAGATCTTGTCCGAACGCAGATTGCTCGCCGCCAAGGGAAAACCTCTGGGGAAAGAATCGGCGCCGTATGCCCGCTGCGAGCCGCCAAGGCGCCTTCCACGGCTCAAAGTTAATCGAAGGGTGATCGCCGGACAAGCCGTTCCCCGTCGAGAGGGGATCGGCTTAGATGACGGGGGAGAAGATCCACAGAGACTTGCCGTTCGTCATTTCGACCGCAGAGAGAAATCCCGAGCGGAGGGGCTGCTGTATGTGGCGTCGGCGCCGCGCATGGGCACCTCGTGATTTCTCGCTCAGGGCTCGAAATGACGACCTCAGGGAACCGCCGACGCCGGGTCTCTGGGCTGCCGGCGATCGTGGGCGAGACGCCTGCGCTACTAATGATTGTCGGCGCGATTTGCGCGGTGAAATGTTTCAGTCTTGCGGCTTGATTGCTTGCGCGGCTGATTCTCTTGGGTTCGCGCCGGTGTCCGGCGGTGAGGCTTCTGCTGATGCCCTTTGTTGCGCGCCGTTCGGCGCTATTTCATGGTTGCCGCGATGCGCCCTGCCGCCGCGGCGGCGGCGTCGGCGGCGTCTGCGGCCGCCGGCCGGGGGTGCCTCGGATGCAGTTTCCGGTTGCGGATGCGGGCGCGCGACAAACCCGTCGGGATTTTCGACGTAGCGCGCAAGGATTCGTGTGTCGATTCCGTAAGTCGGCGCCATCGCCTCGAAGAATTTGCGCGCCGACTCGAAGTACGGCCTGCGCATCAGCCGCCGCGTGCGGCGCGACGGCGCGGCCATGTTCTCGAACGCGTCATGGATGAGCCGCATCCGCTCGGTGTCTCCGCGGGCAAACCCGCGCGCGCGCAACTCGTCGAGCAGGTCAAAATCGCTATTGCGCGCGCCGGGGTTGCGCACCAGATCGAGCGTCATTGCGGCGAGCACGAAGGCATGGTCGGGCGGAGTGATTCCCTCGATCATCCTGCCGAGCGCCGCCATGTTGCGAATCGTCGGCGCGCCGGCCGGGTCGCCTTCATGGCGTCGCAGATGCTCGGAGAGAAACGGAATCAGCGCCTCGAGCAGCCCGATCTCCTCCATCAGCGCGGCGGCGCGCGCGCAAGCGGACTGCCCGAGCGTGCGATAGGTCTCTTCGACCAGACGCGGTACGGAGGCCTTGGCGAGATCGGCGCGATGCGTCTCGATTGCGGCGCGGGTAGCCGGTTCGATCTCGAAGCCGAGTTTGGCGGCGAAGCGCACCGCGCGCATCATCCGCACCGGATCTTCGCGCATCCGCAGCACCGGCGCGCCTATCGTGCGGATCAGCCGTGAGCGAAGATCGTCGCCGCCGCCGGCGTAGTCGATCACATTGAATGTCTGCGGATCATAGAACAGCGAATTGACAGTGAAGTCGCGCCGAAACGCGTCTTCCTCTGGCGTGCCGAAGGTATTGTCGGCGCGGATCAGCGGATCACCCTCGGCGGCGACCTCCTCGCTCTGGCGGCGAAAGGTCGCGACTTCGATATTCTGTGGTCCGAAGAAAACGTGCACCAGGCGAAAGCGCCGGCCGATCAAACGCGAGTTGCGGAACAGATCGCGGACCTGCTGCGGATGCGCCGAGGTCGCAACGTCGAAGTCCTTGGGCCGCCGACCCAGCATCAGGTCGCGCACCGAGCCGCCGACCAGGTAGGCGATGTGGCCAGCCGCGCCGAGCCGGTACAACACCTTTAATACATTGGGATCGATATCGCGGCGCGAGATCGGATGCTCTGAGCGAACGATAATGCGCGGTTCCAATTCCGATGACCTTGCGGCCGGGGTCACGATGCGCACGCCCCCTCGCGCCCATCCCCTACCGCCGCCAAGAACCTAGCACGACGCTCGTCGCTCTTCATCGCCCCCCGCTACTTCTTCCGGGTCATGCCGGGCGATTGAAAAACCGTGCATATTGAGTGTGAATCACGGTACGATTGAGACCATACCTGAAAGGAGCCTGATCGAATGGGAAAATTTGTCGCCGACGTAAAGAAAATCCGTGAGCGCGCCCGCAAGAACATGGAGGAAGGCCCGGTCACCGCTGGCTACAAGGCCAATCGCAAGGACGTCGTAAAAGTGCTCAACGATGTCCTCGCGACCGAGTTGGTCTGCGTGTTGCGCTACAAGCGCCACTACTACACCGCCGATGGCATCTACGCCGATCCCGCGCGCCAGGAATTCCTGCAGCACGCGGGTGAGGAACAACAGCATGCCGACTGGATCGCGGAGCGCATCAGCCAGCTCGGGGGAAAACCAAACTACAGCCCAACCGGGATGGCGGAGCGGGCGCACTCGCAATACGACGACAGCGAATCGCTGACCGACATGATCAGGGAAGATCTGGTTGCCGAGCGAATCGCGGTCGAGTCGTATTCGGATATCGTACGATGGCTCAGCGACAAGGATCCGACTACCCGGATCCTGATCGAGCAGATCCTCAAGATGGAAGAAGAACATGCCGACGACATGAAGAATCTGCTCGCGAAGATTTCGTAGCGAACAATCGGCCGCATTCCTCTATCGATCCCAAGTGGGAGGAAGAGCGCGTGCGCCGTTCAAGCACGCGATCGATAGGCGAGCGCTCGCTCGATCATCGCCGCGATGTAGAAGATCGCCAACGCGGGTGTCGCGGTCTTGATTGCGCCGCGCGCAATCGAGCCGGGCGGCGTCAGCGCGAGCGCCAGAACCAGCCCATAGTTGACCACGCCGCCGTAATGTCCGAGCCGGCTGCGGATCGGAGCACCGGCGCGATACAGCATCCGCGAATCGATCGCATATTGTGAAAAGGAAACCGCGATCAGAATTGGGATATAGAAAGGGATTGCACCGGACGCCGCCGCACAGCCAAGCGCGGCCAGCACAAAGGTGACATCGGCGATCGGATCAAGCCAACGCCCGGTACCGCCGCCGACTCCGAGCCGGCGCGCAACGCGGCCGTCAAGGAAATCGCTTGCCGCGGCGGCAATCGCGATCATCGCAAACGCGATCCGCGACTGCGGCGCCGCGAGATATATCGCGATCCACGCAGCCGCAAGCCCAAATCGAGCGAGCGTAAGCACGTTGGCCGCTTGCGCACGAATCGCGGAGTATGCCGGTTCGCTTGGGAACGCGCTTTTCCTTATAGTCGCACCCTTATGCCCGAGTCGCGCACTATCCAGATCGTCAGCCACGGACCCTCATGCCTCGACGGCGTGATGGCGGCCGCGGCGGTCGCGCGATTTTACGACGGCGAGCGCGTGATCGCGGTTCTGCCCGGCAACAACGAAGCGGACCGGACGATCCGCGGCCTCGAGCTCAAATCGCAGGGTGCCGGCAATGACGAAATCTGGATCACCGATCTTTCCTGGACCTCGCTCGAGACCGGCAGACATCTGACTTCGCTGATCGAGCGCGGCGCGCGCGTCTTCTGGATCGATCATCATCGCACCGCAGTCTCCCGCGCGGGCGCGCCGGAGTTCAAGGTTCCATTCACCGGCAAGATTTTGTCCGAGCAATACTCGGCGGCGCGGCTGACGTTTAATTTCCTGCGCAAGATCGCGCGGGACACGATGCCGGCGGGACGCCGCGAAGCCTACGAGGCGTTCGCGCCCTTTGCCGCGATCGCCGACGATCACGACCGCTGGGTCCACAAAATCCCCGAATCCGCAGATTGGGCGCTCGCCGTGCAGACCCTCGGCGGCCGCAATTCGTATCGCGAGATCCTGCGCCTGCGCGACCCCGTCATGACGCGGCGGCTGCGCTCGGCGCTCGAAGCCGGCAAAGAGGGGATGCAAAAGAGCGTCGATCTCGCGCGCGCCACGATGGTCGATCGGATGCTCGCCAACGGAATCAAGGTGCGCACCGCATGCTGCTTCGGTTACAGCAGTGAAGTCGCCTCCTATCTCTACGAAGGGCAGCTCCGCACCGTCGTCGCGTTGTTCGACCTGCGCAGTCAGGGCGTAAGCCTGCGCCGCAGCGCCGATAGCGATATAAACCTGGCGGTGCTGGCGGAAGGTTTTGGCGGTGGAGGACACGCGGCGGCTTCTGGTTTCGCGATCGCCGATCTGCGCCGATTACCCGCCGAACGTCTGGCCGAGCTGCTAGCCGATAAACTCGAAAAATCCACCCCCACCGAGTAGCTTGTCCGTCCGATCACTTGAGCGACGAACGATGCAATCAACTGCCACCATCGACGTGAGATCCCACATGAGCGAAATGCTGATAGTCCTGGCAATCGGACTCACCGCCGGCGTGCTGAGCGGTTTTTTCGGAGTCGGCGGCGGAGTGCTGATTGTTCCTACGCTGGTGGTGCTGCTCGCGATGCCGATGCATGCCGCAGTCGGCACCTCGCTTGCGGCCCTATTGCCTCCGGTCGGAATTCTGGGCGCGTACGAGTACTACAAAACCGGGAACGTGAATATCGGCTTCGCCGCGATGCTGGCGGCCGGACTCATCCTGGGCGGGTTCGTCGGCGCCAAAATCGCGGTCGGAGTCGCACCCGTCCTGTTGCGCCGGGCGTTTGCGATTTTTCTGATCGCGATATCGATTCGCATGCTGATGAAGTAGATCTGGCGGCGGCGCGGATTCTCTCACTGCTTGCGCCTGCGGCGAACCCTTACTAGATTCGCGCCGTGGACACACGGCTTCAAGATGCCCTGAATTTGCTGCTCGAATCCGAACGCGCAGGCACACTCGCGCTAGAGGTGCTCGCGGGCGAGGTCGAACAAGAGGGCCTGCGCCGCTTTCTGCGCGGCTCGCGCGAAGAAGAGGCACGCAACGTCCGCGAACTCGAGGCGCTGATTCGCGCCGGCGGCGGCACGCCCTCGGAAAAGATCGGTCCCTTCGCCGCCAAAGTCGCAGCACTGCCTACAGTTCGCGAGCGGCTGAACCTGATGTCGCGCGGGCAGGAATGGGCCGCGCGCAAGACCGAGGACGCGCTCGCAGTCGCGCCGTCCACCGGGCCGATTCACGATTTCCTGGCCGCGATGGCGAATCATCATCGCGCGGAAGTCGAATGGGGTCGCGCCGAAGTCATCCGCCTGCTGTCCGCGTAATCAGCCGCGCTACTAATCGCGACGCGCGCGAAATCAGCTAAGTCCCAGCGCGTTTCTGAATTGCGAAACGCTGAAGCCGATGATCGGATGCTCATCGATCATCGTGACCGGTGTCGCGCGAAAGCCCTTGGCGATAAGCTCGTCGCGCGCGATGGAATCGTGAGTGATGTTTTTCTCCGTGAACGCAACCTGGTTGCGCGAGAGATATTCCTTCGCCTGATGGCACGCGGAACATTGGTCCTGGGTATAAACCACGACTTTCATCGTCATCGCCTCCGGATTTTCCCGGCACCCGTCAACCCTTGGCCGGCGCGGGTGCGGGAATTTCTTTCATCCGCGCTGTGGTGTCGCCATCGAACTCGAGATGCAGCGCGCGCACGATCATTCCGTGCATCCGCCATAGCCCAATCACGTAGAACAACTCCATAATCTGTGCGTCATCGAGATGCAGCTTCAGCGCGGCGAATGATTCGTCCTCCACCAGATTACGCCCGACGATTTCGTCAGTCACCTGCATCACCGCGCGTTCGGAGGGAGTGAATCTGTCGGACAGCGCCCAAGTTTTAATCGCGGCAAGCTTGTCGTCAGCGACGCCGACCATACGCGCGACCTTCAGATGCTGCGAATACTCGAACCGGGAATCGCCTACGATTCCGGTGCGCAGAATCGCGAGCTCGCGCAGCTTGGCGGGCAGCTTGCGCCCCGGCTGCATCAGAGCCATCAGCGAATTTCGCGCCTGGAAAAGAAGATCCGGCACCAACGCGAACGTTGTCCAGTAATCGCCGGGCGTGCCGGTCGCGGTGCCCGGATTCTTGACCGGATCGCGGCCGCCAAAAAATTGTTTGTACAGTTCCTTGATCTCGGGCGAAGCCTCGTCGAGGCTCACCTGCTTGAGTCGTCCCATCGCCATTCCTCCTCCTGTGGGCTTCGCGCGCGATGCGCGGACAGCGCAACCTTCGCGCAGGCATAGGTTTCAGGTCAAATGGGAACGCGCAGAATGCGAAAACTCCGCGGCCTCGCGCGCGAGACGGCCGGCAAGAGCTTCGCACTGGGAGCGCAGATCGGGCACGGCGATAATTTCCCAATAGGCGCCCTTGGTGATCGAGCCCAGCGCAAACAAATTCCGCTGCGCAGTTCCGTCCGCCGCAATGAGACGCAAATCGCCGGCGACCTCCAGCCCGAGGCGCGAGGGATCGGGGCGAACGATCCCGTGTCCGAGCATCGATTGAATCAGGGGATCGTCGATGCGGCGATAATCCGCCGACGGTCCCGAGCAATTGATCACGCGCGCAACGCTCAGAGACTCAGGCTCGGCCCCGCCACGGCCTCGATATTCCACCCACACCATCGATCCGACGATCCGGTAAGCGTCGATTCGCCCCGCATGAAAGACGAGCTGCCCTGATGCTACCGCGGCGGCGATTCGCGCGCCGATCTCCGGCGCGACGCGATGCCGGTGCACGTCCCACCATGGCCGCAGATGGCGGAGAAAACGCCTGCGCTCAGACATCGCGGCACGGCGCCATAACTCCTGCGTGATTGGGCGCAATGCGTCGATTACGGATTGCCACGGAACGTCGCGCGCCGATTCGGCGTCGATTCGGGCGCGAACTACGCGCAGCATCGCGCGTGCCGACACCGGAAGCGCGGCGAGCTCGAACGGCGGAGTCGCCACAGAGGCCTCGAGATGACGGCGCGGCAACAGTCCGTGCCGTGAGATGGCGTTGATCGTGCCGGTATGACCGCGCTCGACCAGCAAAATGGCGATATCGACGGTAGTCAGAGCCGCGCCGATCAAAAGCACGGGCGCGTTCGGCTCTATATGATCCAGCGCGCCAGCCGCCCAGGGGTCTCGGCGATAGAAGGAAGAAGTATAAAAGCTTGGATCGGCAACCGGCGGATCCGCAGGCGAAAAATTCCCCGGCGCGAGCACCACGGCGCCGGCGTCGAGACTATCGCCGCTCGCAAATCTGATTCGCAGACTTTTGCCTGCCGGCTCGACGTCGATCGCGGTCTCGCGATGCGTCACGATCCGCTCGGGATGCGCGCGACGAGCTTGCGCGAGCAATTCTTCGAGATAGCGCCCATACAAAAGACGTGGAACGAAACTGGCCGCGTTGAAGTCGGCCGCGCCGTTTGCTGCCGCGTCGCCTCGCAGCCAATTGAGAAAATGATCGGGCTCGCCGGGAAACGCACTCATCTTACCGGCAGGAACATTCAGGAGATGCCGCGAGCTGGCAGTTGAATAGGCGAGTCCGCGTGCGAAGCCGCTCTTGTCGATCAAGTCTACATGTAGATCGGCGCCGGAATCCGTCCCGAGCCGGCGCATCAATTGCGCCGCGAGGATCGATCCGCTGAAGCCAGCCCCAATGATTGCGAGTTTGCGCACTTAGGAAAATGCGGACTGTGGCCCGCCCTAGAATAGCTGTCCGACCCCCGACCCCAAGTCAAGCAAGACGCCCGCGCGCGGACTTGCGAGACTAACGTGCCGGCGCGATAATCCTGCTTCGCGATGGACGCATAGCTCAGCTCGGTTAGAGCACATGCCTCACATGCATGGGGTCGCAGGTTCAAATCCTGCTGCGTCCACCATCCAGTCCCTCAGTTTACGAACATCTCGGAGAATCGCAGGAAATCCGCGCATGTGCGCGCGATTTGCGATCGCGCAGGGACCCGGAGAACGACCCTTTCGGCGTGATTCGCCAGAATCGGCCGATTTCTCTCTCGGCGCGAATTGCCTAGGTCCCACCCCACGCCTGGCGAGACGACTTCCCATGTCGGCGCGACAGAGCGATGTGTGCTGAGGACGGTCGGTCGCGCCGAAGCGCCGGCCCGAGAAGGAGAACCACATGAACGCGAATACCAAACCGGTCGCAGCCACGCCGACGCCAGCGCTGCCCTCGAAAAACAGGAAGGACGCACCTCGGCCATCGCGGTCATCGCGTGCGGCGGCCAAAGCGCAGAAGTTGGTCTGTCGATATTGCGGCAGCGACGATCTCGCGCCGTCGTTCAAGAAGCGACGCGACGCCCGCTGCCGCGCCTGCTTCAAGAAGCGCTACGGTTCTGCTACGCGCAAGAAGGACACGCGCACTCGGAACACGAAGACCGCGAAGTAGTTTCGCGGCGCAACCAAAGTAATTGGGGCCGGGTCCTCGAAGGGGCCCGGCCTCGTCTCATTCGTTGAAGAGAGTCACAACTTGCCCGCGTGCAAGAGATCCTTCAGACGTGAACTAGCGGATGCCGAGCGCCTGTTCCTGCGCGCTCCAGAGCAGAGGGAGATCGACCCGGCGGGAGAGACCGATCACGGTGAGGTCCGGCGGCTGGCGACCTTCGGCTATCGCCTCGACGATTCGCGGCGACAGAAATGCGAGCCGAAGCAATCGATGGACGGAGCGGCGATCGAGCTGTTCCCGCCGCGCCAGCTCTGAGATCGACTGAACGCGGCCCGAGATCAGATCCAGAGACCAGCGGCGGGCGCGGGCGACCGCGTTGAGCAGGGGCAGATCGACCCGGGCGGGGGTAGCGTCGCCCTCAAGCACCATGCGCATCTCGACTCCGCGCCGCTTCATCTGCATCGGAACGAATTTGGTCAGAGCGATGTGGCGCCGCGACGTGTCGCTCTCTCCTTCGGCCGGTGGGATCGGCAGCTTGAGCGAGACTCGGATGCCGTCGCGGCCGAGCTCGGTCCGCTCAATCAAGTCAGCAAGCGCCGCTGAAGTTTCGGTCTCGGCGCGCAGGCGCTCAATCCAAGCTTGAGCCGACTTCAGAACCGACGGCAGCCGATGCGCGTCGATGCCGGACTCCTCTGCTTTCTGCGCAATGGCATCACGGTCGGCGAGAAACTGTCGGGCAGCAGCGGAGACGGAGCGCTCAATCTCGAGCGCGGATAATCGCCATCTAGGCTCCCCACTCTCAGGCCCATTTAGGACTCGTTTCCTGGATACGTAATAGCGATAGCGGTGTTGACCTTTCGCTGCTCCCTGAACGTACAGAGGATCGCCCGTTTCATCGAACAACTTGCCGGCTAGCGGACTTCGCGGCGCCTCGGTCTTGCGGCCCTCGCCTCGGCGGACCGCACCGGTGCGCAGCCGTTCCTGGACCCGTTCCCAGAGCTCGCGGCTCAAGATGGCCTCGTGTTGCCCTGGGTAGCGTTCTTTCTTGTGTCGGATCTCCCCGAGGTAGATCGGGTTGGAGAGCAGACAGTAGAGCGCTCCGCGTGAGAAGGGCTTTCCGCCTCTTTGCCTGCCCTTCTTCGATACCTTAACCGCGGAGACAATCCCGCGCCGATCGAGGTCTCGCTTCAGAAGCCGGACGCTGCCGAGTTCCAGATAGCGCTCGAAGATCTGGCTGACCATCTTGGCTTCGCCGGGGTTGACGACGAGCTTGCGCGCGTGGACGTCGTAACCCATTGCTAGCCCTCCACCCACCCAGATCCCCCTGCGCTTGGAGGCGGCCACCTTGTCCCGGATCCGCTCGCCGATCACTTCACGCTCGAACTGGGCGAACGACAGCAGCACGTTCAGAGTGAGCCGCCCCATCGAGGTGGTGGTGTTGAACTGCTGGGTGACGGAGACGAACGACACGCCCTGCGCGTCGAACAACTCGACCATCTTGGCGAAGTCCGCGAGCGAGCGGGTCAACCGGTCGACTTTGTACACGACCACCACATCGACCAAACCTTCGCGGATGCTCGCGAGCAGTTGCTGCAACGCCGGCCGCTCCATCGAGCCGCCCGAGAAGCCGCCATCATCATAGGCGGTCTTGACGAGCTTCCAGCCCTCGCCCGCTTGGCTCTTGATGAACGCCTCGCACGCCTCGCGCTGGGCGTGCAGCGAGTTGAAGTCCTGCTCCAGACCCTCTTCCGAGGACTTGCGGGTGTAAATCGCGCAACGCCTGATAGGAGTATCAGCCATTGGCCACCTCCTTGGCCCGGCGCTTGAGGCCGAAGAACAGTGGTCCGGACCAGTGGGTGCCGGTGATGACACGGGCGACTTCCGACAGCGACTTGTAGCGCCGCCCACGATAGACGACGTCGTGATCGAGCACCGTGACCCGGTGATGGACGCCGCGCCATTCCCGGATCAGAACGGTTCCCGCGCCAACCCGTCGATTCGGAATACGCTCCGAAACGGCCTCTGCAAGGCCATTGCATACGCGATCGAGGATCCGCTGCGTGGATGGCCTGACGCCGCCGAGCGCTCTCTCTTGGAGCCGATACGCGATCGCCCAAATCATGAAGGACCGTCCGAGGTACGGCGACGGATCGCCACCAAACAGCGCCTTCCATCTCTGCCGCAGCGCCTCGGGATCAAGCGCGCGAAGGCTCGCAAGCTCCGTCGCCAGATCTTCGGAACCGCCAGCGCGGCGGGGCTTCCTGTTTCGATTTCGCGAACTTTCCCGTCCCATGGAGACCTCCTTTCAGACCTCCATGTGCGCTCTGTGTGCGTTGGAAATCCAGTCGCCGTTGACCGGCCTAAGTATGCGAAAGATTTGAAGAATTTGGCCCCAAGAGCCCGATCTATGGCTCAAGGCGCGGCGCATAATGCTTTCTAGCTGATAGAAAGGTCCGGAGCGCCGTGTCGCCTCCGGATTACCTGAATGCAATGCAGGTTCACAGCCCACTCAGCAGTCACAGCGAACCAAGTATTTTCGTAATTAGCTGCGCGATGAAACCCGCAACGCTCCTGATCTACGCTACAAAGGGAACGATCTCGAACGCGCGTGACCGGCACCCAACCATCGAGTGTGAATATAGTGGCCTGCTGACGGCGGATTTCAAATCATCTACTGGTTGCTCTTGGCAGAGAGTAGTAACCTCGTACGGCGGCGGAAAGGTGTTCCGATGGACGATTTCAATATCGATCCAAAACGAGGCGTTGTATGCTCGAAGTGCGGCAAAGTGATCGCGCGCATTTGGGAAGAGAGACCTTCATGTCCACGAAAATCCTGCGGAGTCAGCTCTTGTCCGTATTGCGATAATGGGAAGCCTCCAAGATGCCCGCTTGGCGATAGTGATTGCGGTTTGGGGCTCCCAGTCTGAACTCTCTTTTCGGCGCCGCGACCGGCGCGCTCCGCGGCATTCAGGAATTTTAGCTATTCTCGGGATGGGAGCGTTACCCGATGGCGAAGAATCAGCCGAGAGACCATCGTACGTGCGCCAAGGATAGACGGTATAACGCGACCCCTCCACCCAAAGCATCGGCAACGGCGTTCAGATCACCGGAGCGAAGCGGATGACAGCTTTAGGGTTCCCGATCAAACTCACGGGACGCGCGTTGGGCCACCGACAATGACGCAATCGGGGTCGGTAAGGTTCAGGCGGTTCTCCGATCACCTGGCGAGCTCGGAATGGACGCACACTATGGGGTCGACAGATGGTCAGGAAAGCTGACACTGCGCGGCGGCTTCTTACGTGGCGATCTGGTCTGCGGCGGCGAGGCGGCATCGTTGAACGGAAGAATCTTTCAGAGTCCATTCGAGCCAAACCGATGGTTCTTTTCCGGCGAATGGAAGGAAGGCGGAACGGTCTACTTCTTTTGGGCCGACCTCGAAGCGAAGCCACAATAGGTCTTTGGGACTCTGCGCATGACAGTCGAGGAATACTTAGACATCCGAACAAAAGTAATGGCGCACCCCAACGGCCGCGCCGAGATTGAATGGCTGCGAAAGGCCGGCCGTCCGAAAGATTCCAACGATCTCGCGTTGCGGTTGGCGTCAGTGGTGACCTCGTCGGGTTTCGAATACCGTCCCGAGCTTTGGGAGCGCATCGGGTCGGCGTTGCGCCGCGGTCGACGAATCTTCCCTGATGTGTTTGGAAACAAGAATAAGGCGGCGGCAATCGAAAAGATTTGGCGCGACCGACGTGCACTGTTCACGACGTTCAAAGCGATCCATACCCCGCAAGAGGCGCTCAAGTGGTGCGAGGGAATCCCGTATGTTCAGGGTCCGGTGTTGAGGTACCAAGCCGTACGCGACCTGGGTGTCGCCGATGTGGCGAAGCCAGATCGGCATTTGGAGCGCATCGCTGAAAGGGCCGGTGAGTTCCTGAATGAACTAAGCAAACGGCTGGCGCGTTCAACGGGCGACAGCGTAGGAATGGTGGATATGGTCCTCTGGAACGGCGCGCGCTTGCGGATAATTCCGGGCATCAGCCGTCGGCGTGGCCGTGTCGCAGATTGTCAGCCGCGCGCTCGCGCGTCCCGACGCCGATGAAAAGATCCTACATAGCCGTGCGGCGGATAATTCTGATTCAAGTCACGTTTTTCTTAGGACAACCGAACGACTTTCCCTTTCTCCGCGGCGAGCGATTTGCGCCTGGGTCGCGGACGTTTCTCGGCCGATGAAGTGTCGCCCGGAGAACCGGTGACTGTCCATCTACCTGCCGAAAATCCGCGCTTAATCTGATCCAGCGGAATATGAAGTTTATCAAGTACTCTTCAACGGATCACTCCCTCGTGCTTCAGTCCCAGACTCATTTGGGCGATTCTTTTTCGTATTCGGCGTAATTTCCGTGCTTTAGACCTCACATGAAATTGGGACAGCGTTCGAGAGGCGTTTGCGTGCATCGCAACTTCGGTTGTGGGACAGAAAGGGCTTGGCGCGGACGAGAAGTCCGACGGCGCCCAGCTACTATGATGCTGTGCGCTAGGCGCATTGCTAGACGAAGGAGTTTACCGGGACCGCCTCAAGACTCTCACCTGCACCCGCGATGTCTCGGGGATATGACCAAGAGTCAGGAATGGGGACGCAAATTGGTGTAGGATTCGTCTTCGCGGCCCAGTGCGCTCGCGGAGTGCTTCGGTGCCGGTTCGATGGCAGCCAGGTTGATGGCGGAATGATGTCCCGACGCGACACGGAACCTGAACGCAAAACTCGCCTAATGCGAGTGGATCCGAAGCTTCACATTCTGGGCTGGAAAATGGTCGCATTCAACCCCGATCTTGATTTATCCGCATGCACGGCACATGCGATTACTGAATACCCGACTGACGAAGGCCCGGCCGATTACGCTTTGGCTCTCAACGGACGTATCGTCGGAATTATCGAGGCGAAAAAGCTCTCCCTCGGGCCCCAGAATGTCCTGACGCAGGCGGAGCGCTATGCCCGCAGCCTGCCGCCCAGCGAGTTAAATTTCAACGGCCTGCGCGCGCCGTTCCTGTACTCCACGAATGGCGAGGTGATCTGGTTTCATGACGTGCGCTCGCCTGCGAGTCGCTCGCGCCGCATCGCCAACTTTCACACGCCGGTCGCTCTGAGCGAGATGCTCGGGCGCGACTTCGAGGCCGAGTGCTATCGGCTGAGGGCGCTACCTAACATCCACAGCCTTCTGCGCCCCTATCAGCGAGAGGCCAACGCAGCGATCGAGCGAGGGATCGCGGAGCGGAAGCGCGTGATGCTCGTCGCGATGGCGACCGGCACCGGCAAGACCTTTACGATGGTGAATCAGGTCTACCGGCTGATGAAATCGGGCGTCGGTCGCCGGATACTCTTCCTCGTCGATCGCCGGGCGCTGGCGGCGCAGGCGGTTCGCGAGTTTGCCTCGTTCGAGGCGGCGCCGGGCCTAAAGTTCGACAAGATTTACGAGGTTTACAGCCAGCGCTTCCAGAAAGACGATCTCGATCCCAGCGAGAAGTTCGATCCCAAGGTCATGCCCAACGCCTACCTCACGGATCCGAAGCCGGGAGCGGCGTTCGTTTACGTGAGCACTATCCAGCGGATGGCGCGGTATCTGTTTCCCGACCGCAGCTTTGGGGAACGCGACGACGAGGACGAAAACGACCTGCCCGAGCCTCTGCCCATTCCAATTCACGCCTTCGACCTGATCATCGCCGACGAATGCCACCGCGGCTACACCGCCGCCGAGCAGTCTCTGTGGCGCGACACGCTCGACCACTTCGATGCGATCAAAATCGGGCTTACCGCCACGCCCGCGCATCACACCACCGCCTACTTTCGCGACATCATTTACCGCTACGATTACCGCCGCGCCGTGGCCGAAGGCTTCCTGGTCGATTATGACGCCATCGCGATCAAGTCCGGCGTGCTGGTCAAGGGCATCTTCCTTAAAGAAGGCGATCGCGTGCAGACGGTTGATCCACAATCCGGCTTGACCGGCATGGACCAGCTCGAAGATCAGCGCCAATTCGACTCGACCGACGTCGAGCGCAAGATCACCGTTCCCGACACCAACAAAAAAATCGTCGAGGAACTGAAGAAGTACGCGCTGGCGCACGAGCAGAAGTTCGGGCGTTTCCCCAAAACGCTCATCTTTGCGGTCAACGACAAGCCGCACGTTTCACACGCCGACCAGCTCGTTGATCTCTGCCGCGACATCTTCGCTCGAGGCGAAGCCTTCGTTGCCAAAATCACGGGGATCGTGGATCGCCCGTTGCAACGGATCCGCGAGTTCCGCAACCGTCCCGAGCCCGCGATCGTAGTGTCGGTGGACCTAATGTCCACCGGCGTGGACATTCCCAATCTTGAATTCATCGTGTTCGCGCGCCCCGTCAAGTCGCGCATCCTGTGGGAGCAGATGCTCGGCCGCGGTACCCGCCTCGGCAGCCTGACGCCGCCCAAGTCGCACTTCACGGTCTTCGATTGTTTCGATGGCACGCTGTTCAATTACTTCAAGAACGCATCCGCCTTCACGGAAGGCGATTATGCCGTACTTGACTCCGACCCTCGCATGAGTTATATTTGATTCATGCGAGAGAAGAAGCCCAAAGAGCCATTGGTTCCGCAACTTACCCTGAGTCAGTTCGCGGGCATGTTTCCCGATGAAGCCGCCTGCAAAGCCTATCTGGTCGCACGCCGCTGGCCGCAAGGCGTCCGTTGCCCGCGCTGCCAGAATGAGAAGGTGTACGAACTGAAAACCCGCCCCTTCCACTGGGTTTGCAAGAAGTGCGGCAAAACGCCTTATCGCTTCTCGGTCACGGTCGGAACCATCTTTGAGAATACCAATTACAAGTTGCTTGTTTGGTTCAAGGTTCTGCACCTGATGGTGACCAGCAAGAAGGGAATCAGCGCGCTTCAAATCCATCGCATGATCGGTTCCGGTTCGTACCGTACCGCATGGTTCATGTGCCATCGGCTCCGCGCCGGTATGGCCGATCCCGAGTTTCGCCAGTTGATGGGCATCGTCGAAGTGGACGAAACCTATATCGGCGGCAAGGCTCAGAACATGCACCTCAACAAGCGCAAGGCGCTCGCGCTGACCGGAACCAAAGGTAAGGCGACCGTCATCGGCGCGATCTCCCGCAAGGGCAACGTGGTCTGCAAGGTGATCGAGAATACCGATCAGTTCACGCTCGATAGGTTCGTTCGTAAAGCGGTCAATCAAGAGCGCGTCGATATGATCATGTCGGATGAGCACGGCGGTTATCGCCTGCTCGGCACTGGACCGCAGGCAATGCCGCACGGCGTCGTGCGCCACAGCGCGGGCGAATACGTTCACGGCATTGTGCATACGAATACGATCGAAGGATTCTGGAGCCTGCTCAAGCGGGGAATCATGGGCAGCTATCACAAAGTCAGCAAGAAATATCTGCCGCTCTACATCAACGAGTTTGTGTTCCGGTACAACAATCGCAAGAATCCGGACATCTTCGGGAGCGCGATAGCAGGATGCTGAAGCGACCAGACTGGCAGGCGCTTCAGCGGTCGCCAGCCAGTAGACCAACGCAACTCGACTTGTTTCCGAGAGTGCGGCGCTATGTCTAAACGAGAACCTCATGGTGTTTACGAGAACAAATAAACTAGGCGTACCAGAGCGACAATCCCGACAATGATTCCAAGCCATTGAAGCCAAGAAAGGTCACACACAAATGATTCGATACTATCTTGCGGTATTCGCTCAGATAGCGAATCTAGTCGGCACTGCGACGATTTTTTTTGCACTGTCTTTTACCTCTATCGGATTCCGCGCAGCGGTAGAGCCAACGCTCGGCAGAACCGAATTGTGCTTTGGTGGAGTGGCATTTATCGATTCCGTAGGCCATTTGATGAGCGCACCGTGCCCAGAGAACTCCACCGGCCAGATCGCGATCGTGAATAGCTTTCATCCAACAATGGCGCTTGTCGGTTTGGGGCTCGTTGTATTCGGTTCGTTATTTGCGCTTCTGACAATTCAAAAGCCGAAGGTGTAACGCGATGTCCAAAGAAGGCGAAGCCAAAAAGAAAATTATTCACTTCTACTGTCGCCCGTGCGGCGAGTACCATCTGAAAACGCATCCGCACTATGCCGCGATGAAGCGGCGAGCCGAGCAGCGCAGGAAAGCCGAGAACGGACGATAAGGGTATGCGAAAATTTAACGCTGCGGTTTCGGCGCTCGCAATCGTGTTCGTCTTCGGGTGTTCGAGTCCGACCGATGACTTTGCCGTCGGTAAGACGTACCAGGTAGGTGCGGGCAAGCACGGATATGTGTGCGCCGGTGCGCCGCATCCGGATGATGCTGAGGTGGATCTAAGCGGAGCAAGCCTCAACCTTCTCAAAGGGCGAGAGTTCATCACACAACCTGGGTGTGCAGGCCTGATAGAGTTTGATCGCATCAAAGTTATGGGCGTGAAAGATGACTATTTGGTGGTCGAGGTCGTTTGGGGGTACGATCCCACTCGCGATGTGGACGCAACTGGATACGTCGGAATGATGGAGCCGGATTGTCTCGCGCCGGCCGCCCTTCCGGATTTTTCAAAGAAGTGAATCAACGCATTCGGGGGCGCAGCGTCCCACGACCAATTCGCAGCTACCGGCTTGAACAGGAAACTTCAACGCAAGCGACCTGATTTCGTGTTTCAATCCTGCGCGTGTAAGCGCCCGCGAAAGTCGGCCAACGATCGAGGGCTGGGGACGCTCGCCGCCAATCCTGATAAGCAGACCGGATACATTAGGTGGGATGTCGGGATTGGTCATACCTCCGCCAAGGCCGAGCGACAGGAAAAGCCGTTGAAATTCCAGCGCGTAACGTCCAGCCTCGCTATCATAGGGATGGACGGCGATTGAAATATCTGTTTTTTCTTCGGCGGAAAGTGGGCGCAGCGATTCGTAAATTATCCGCCGTTGCTCTCTAGTGATTGTTCGTTGTTGATTACGATGTATTCCCCTTAGTTCGGTACGAAGCATCCCTATTTCCGCTTTCATTTCGGGCGACGCAGAGCCTTCGGTTCTCGAAAGGAAACTCGCTATCTTCTCATCCTTGAGTTTGTGGCGCTCTTCGTGAATGAGAAGTTGGCCGTCCCGCGTGGATATTTGGTGGCCGAAGGACCAAGACATCGCAAAATACATTACGATGCCAATGACGAGCAGCAACCCGAAAAAGATAACAGGAGCCCCCGCGACCATCTTATACTCCTGCTCCCAATGTCCGACGACCCAACTCAAGATGGCCTCTTTCATATAGATCTCCCGCCCTTGAGATAGACGTTCCCCGTCCATCCCTCAAGGCGAGGGGACTATTGGCGTACTCCCGGCTAAGAGTCAAGTCCAGCATAATCGCCTTCACGGAAGACCCGCCCGATCGGCCCACGCGCACCATCGAGGAGATCATCCAGGCGATCTGGGACAACCGGGACCGCGCGTACAACGTCCGATGCCTCTGCCGCCGTTTGCTCCGTATCGACAAGGAGATGTCCGGAAACGCCCGTGAGGCGTTTGCGGCCTACTTCTCGGACGGCGATATGAAGGAGTTTGCGAACCGCGTGCCGCGAGCGATTACCGACGATTTCTCGGCGACGATGAAGCTCTTGCGCGATTCTCAATTCCAGCGGCTTCTCGTGAACTATGAGCGCGCACGGCCCTATTTCATCGTCGCCCACGAGGCCACCGACGAAGTCTCCTCGCGCATTCTGATCCGCGATGCCGCCGGCAACGAGCACCGACCCGAGGACTATCTCGCCGCGTTCGCCCGTTTCGTAAGCGAGAACCCAGATCGAATCGAGGCTATCCGCATCCTCCTGAACCGTCCCAAAGACTGGAGCACCAACGCGCTGGCGGAATTGCGCCGAAAGCTCGCCACCGCGCCGCAGCATTTCACGGAAGAGAACTTGAGGCGTGCACACGCGGCGCGCTACAACAAGGCATTGGTCGATATCATCTCGATGGTCAAGCATGCCGCCAAAGATGAAGAGCCGCTGCTGAGCGCCGCCGAGCGCGTCGATCGCGCGCTCCAGCGCCTCGCCATCGGCCACAAGTTCACCACCGAGCAGCAACGATGGCTCGATCGCATCCGCTCGCACCTGGTCGAGAATCTCTCGATTAGCCGCGACGATTTCGATATCGTGCCCGTCCTTTCCAATCCCGGCGGATGGAAGCCAGCCGATCGCGCATTCGCCGGTAAACTCAAGCCCCTTCTGTCTGCGATAAATGAGGCTGTCGCCCAGTGAATGAGAAACGGAACCATCAGATCGACGTCGTGCAGAAGCTATGGGGCTTCTGTCACGTCCTTCGCCACGACGGGATCGGTTACGGCGAGTATATCGAGCAGATCACTTTCCTGCTCTATCTCAAGATGGCCGACGAAAAGGGCGTCGCGCTGCCCAAAGGATGCGGCTGGCAGCCCCTGCGCGCCAAAAGCGGCACGGAACTGCTCGACGGCTACGCCGACATGCTGCGCGCTCTGGGAAAGTCGCCCGGCCTGATCGGCGACATCTCCTCGAGCTCCCAGTGTTTAAATTCGCTCTCGATACGAACGTACCGGAACGACTTACCGGCTTTTCTCCGATACCAGGGCCGCTGTCCTCTCTTGAAAAAGATGGCGTGAAGCAAAGCCGTCCAAGCGATTGTCATCAGGACCAGATAGTGTGGCGTCCGAAAGGCCGACCCCGGTCTGTTGTACACCTCAACGGCACTTATCGCCGCAGCGCGAGCTTTTTCGAGATGCGCTCGTGCCGGCCGTGTCAGGCGTGACGGCATATGGTTTGCCTCCTTGGCTGTCTGTTAGTGGATCGAACAGAAACCGATTCACCACGGGATTTGGAAAAGCGGCGGCAGGAGTATCAGTGAATTTCTTGAGTTCATCGTCGCGGCAGTTCCAAATCCCTAGACGACAGTAACACCCAGCGCGTACCTTGGGAGCCCGATTCCGGTCGCCTCTGTCCTCCGCGGGTTGGGTCGTAATTTTCGTTACCGAAAAGCGGACAGGCCAACGGTCAGCGCCCACAGCACGGCAGCGACGACAGAATTAAAGATTACAGACTGGCGAAGGACTCGCTGCTCGTCTGTGGCTGGCTTATACACCGCGAGGAAAGCGGGTGATTTCCCTGCAATCGAGGTTTCGAGATCCGAATCCTCTGATCCTTGGAGCCAGTAGGAAAATTCGAGTGCCTTGCTCGCGGCGACTCCAACGCCTCGCGAAGCATGGTGCGCTCCGCAAGACGCTCCATCTCAGTTTTGGCGCCACGGCGAAATATCGAGCCGTCGACGCTGTGTCGAAGACCTATCGACAGGCGTGCCGGCGAATTCATCACGAATTCGGAAGGGGCTGAGGTAGCCTTCCTCGCGAAGTCGCAATACCGCCCCAAATCCAATAGCGATTTCGATTGCGGACGGCCGGTGAAGGCTCTCGGTCGATTCTGGGTACCTGATCTCAAACCCGTGCGAATGGCACTTCAATCCCAATTCATCGGCTGCTGGCTTGAGAAATTTCGTGAAGAAATAGTCCAGAAGCGCATTGTACTGGTCGGGGGACAAGCTTCTGCCGCGAAATGTGCCGATGTTCTCGACACTGATAGCGTCCTTGTCCCGCGCCAGCACGAATCCGATGTCGCCGTATATGCCGCGACATCGGATGGCATAAAACTGAACATTTGTTAAATCGACAGCTCGACTCTCAGCCTCCAGGTCTCGGTACCAATTCGGCTCCAGGCGCGATTCAATGGTGGCGATCAATTTCCCTAGCGCGTCAGAGTTGCCGCGGACAACCAGATCAAAACACCACTTCATACGATTCTCCTTGCGCAAATGAGTCCGCTCCGTCACCGGTCGAGCCGAGTAAACCATCGCAGCAAATGACGCAGATCGAGCGTGGCCACTCGCCGCCTACCAGGTTCCACGATTTCTTCCCAGCGAGCGTGCGATACTTGCCGGCGCCCATCCATCCCAACGATGAGTACGCGGAGATCGGTAATCATCGTCGTAATCGTCGGCGAATGGATCGCCGACCAGGCGCTGGTCCGAACCTGGCGGATTACGAGCTGAGTAGTACTCGATCTTCTGCGGTGACTTGCACAGCGCCAGCATGAGCGCTTCAGCCCGATCGGGCGAAGGCACGCCACGAGCCCGCGCGCTTTCTTTCGATTCGATTTTCAAGCGCCCTTGGGAATCGAGTTCCCAGCGAATGCCTGCGAGTTGGCCGATCGTCTCCTCGTCCGTCAATCTATCGACTTGATCGCGTTCCAACGCGTCGGCGAGCGCCTGGTAGAAGCAGGCTTTCTGGTTGACGAAGCGCCGCGTCGGATCGTTTTCCCCGAGGTTGGGTTTGCTCTCGCAGGGCAGCGCCACGTTGATCAATTCGACCGGAAACCTTTCGTCGCGCAGGTGCAAGCCGAAGTTGTGGCCGATGCCGATCGCATCGACGCGGACCACCGCGAGGCGCTGGCGAAATTCGCTGAGGAAGCGAACCACCTGTCCGCGGGTATCCTCTCCGCGCCAGGCACCCATCGCGACAATTCTCCATCGGTCGCCGCAGCGCTCACATACATAGACGACGGTTTCAGCCTGGCCGCCGCCGACATCCACTCCGGCGAAGAGCGGAGCATTTCCCGCCGCGTGGTTTGAATCCTTGAGCGCACGCTGCTTGGCCCGTTCTAGCCAGATCAGTTTGATTAAGGCGTCTTGCGCCTGGTCCGGAAACCGCGCCAGTACTCGCGACAGCCAGTTTGGAGAGCTGGCTTCGTTGCCATGCCACCAGGACTGATGCTGATCGTAAACCCAGCGTTTGCCAACCAGATAAGAAACCAGATTGCGATCGAGTGGGCCGCCGTCTGCGGGATCCATCTGCAGCAGCTGTTCAAGCGTGATGCCTTTCAGATTCGGCGAGTCAAAAGCGCCGATCGTGAAGCAGTTCCAAAGGCCGCGCTCTTTGCTGAAGGCGTCGAAAAAGGCGCCCGACGGGATGGTTGGATTCCCCGCCATCACGATGTGCACGATGCCTCCCGCCATCGTTCCGGCAATCGCGTCCCAGATGCCCGATTCAATCCCGGGTGCTTCGTCGGCGATGATGAGAACGTATTTTCCGTGATAACCCTGAAAGTTTTCTGACTGATTGGTCGAAAAACCGATCGCGAAGTTGTTGTCGTCGCGGAACTTGAGCTCGGTTGTTTTCAATTTCGGGTAGGGGACTTTGGCGCGTTCCACCAGCCGGTGGATCTCGGTCCAGAGCTGGGTGCGCACCTGCCGCTGAGTGGGCGAGGTGGTCAGGACGATGCCTTCGGGAAAACGCGCCAACCACCACAGCGCGGCGATAGCGAGCGTGAAGGTCTTGCCGACGCCGTGGCACGCCTTGATTGCGGTTCTTCTGCGACTCTTGATCGACCGCAAAATCTCGGCCTCGGTGGTCCAGAGGTCCACGCCCAGTACATGGGTGGCGAACAGAACCGGATCGCTCATTACCTTCTTTGCGAAAAGCTTTTGTTCGTCAGAGAGTTCGTGATAACTTTTGACTTTCATTGTCTTCTTCCTCAATCGGTCCGATTGCCTCGAGTAGCTGGACGAGTGTTAGGGGCGCACCATCTTTGCCGGTCAGCTCGTGGCGCTGGGGTGCCGCATAGCCGTTGATCTGCGCCGCATGGCGGAGCACCTTGACCCCGGCTTCAACCGACCGAGGATTGCCTTTGCGTATGCCGGGTTGGAGGTTCATGAACATCTCTTCGCACCGGGAGGTGTCGAGCTTGCGAAACTCGTCGGCTGCAATCGACGGATCGCGCGCGATCGCTCTCCGAAATGCTTTGTGAATCGCCTGCCGCGAGATTTGAAAGTCAGGCAGGAACGTGACTCCGTCCGGGATCGCGACGATCGCCTGGGCTTGGTGTTTCCCCACGCGGGCGATCTGGTCCGCGATCGCGTCGAAGGTCAGGCCAATGCGTTTTAGATGAAGCGTTTCGGCTTCGATCCACCTCGCCCTGAGCACCGCCGCAGAAACTACCGTTGGACGATGGGTGCCGCGCCAAGTTCCGTCCGGGTGGCGCCTCATCACTCACCCACCAATTCGGGCTTGAGGCCGAGCGCCGCCATGCGTTCCAGCGCAACCGCGACGAACGGCGGGGATTTTTCAATCGCGTAACAGCGCCGACCGGTCTGCTCGGCCGCGACCAACTGCGATCCGCTGCCAGAGAACGGCTCGTAACAGATGTCGCCGCGCTCGGTGTGCATCTCCATGGGAAGCGCGAACAACCGGCAAGGCTTACAGGTTGGATGTGCGTCGGTCTCGACTTCCGAACTTGGGACTTCCCAGACCGTGCTGGGAAACTCGCCCGCGATTTTGCCGAGATCTGAGCGTAGCGTCTTGGGTTTCTCGCCTCTGATCCAACCGAACAAACATGGTTCGTGCTGCCAGAGGTAGGTCGAGTAGGTCAACACCGGGCGACTCTTGACCCAAATGATCTGCTGGTGAACGAAGGCGCCGAACTCGCCCCAGATCGATTCGAGCATCATCTGGCGGCGCGATGCGTGCCAGCAATACCACGCGGCGTTGCGGACAATCGCATGCTCGATCGCCATCCCGATGAACCCGCGGTAGAGTTCGACTCCTGCCTCCTCGGCGTTCTTAACGTCCGCGCTTTTCGCTTCCACGTACACCCCCGACCAATTCTTGTCGCGGTTTGCAGCGCCTCGATTTCCCCAGCTCTGTGGATGGGAACCGCCGGTGTACCCGACCGCGTAGGGCGGGTCGGTCGCGAACAGGACCGCGCGCTCGTCGCCCATCAACCGCGCGACGTCCTCGGGTTTGGTTGCGTCACCGCAGAGCAGGCGATGCGCGCCCACTCGCCAGAGTTGGTTCGCGCGCGTGCCCCATTTTTTCTGGAGTTCGGCTGCTTGCTCGATTTGTGCCGGCGGTTCGGCCTGCGGATGGATCAGGCTCCACAGCCGGTC
The DNA here is from genome assembly GCA_050736695.1 of Binataceae bacterium (SeqCode). Classification (GTDB taxonomy): domain Bacteria; phylum Desulfobacterota; class Binatia; order Binatales; family Binataceae; genus JBARDN01. Next base: position 54,181 of record JBOHWH010000135.1, read on the forward strand.
GCCTGCGGTACGCCGAAGGAGATCTTCAACCGCGGGGCTATCGGTTCTCACGGTCTGGAGAAGCGTTCCGATTCGCTCGGAGTCGGATTCGGCTAGGGAAGCGAGCGGATCGAGGGTAAGCAACAGTTTGTCCGCCTCCGCTTCATCGAGGTCCAGAATGAGCACCGGAACTTCGAAGTCCGGCGTGGTTTCGGCGCGCAAGTGACCGTCAATCAACATGAGCCTTCCGTTTCCCAGTTCGCGGGCAAGCAGCGCGTCGGCGTACCCGATCTCGGCGAGAAGGTCACGCAGGGCATTCGCCTGAGCCTTTGGATGGCGCCGCCAGTTTTTCGGATTGGAAAGCAGGTCCCGAGCCGGGACTCGACGCAGCTCTCTTATGCGATCCCGAATCGCGATGGCGCCGTTGGAATTTGTTGATGTTGCGTTAGCCATTCGACATCTCGGTTCAATTCTCATTTTGGAGAAAAACCGAGACTGGAATCAAAGTGACAAATTGCAAGTGCCAGGGGGGATTTCGTCACCCGCATCTCGGCCTTGCCTGCTGTCGCTTTTCGCAGGCCAGGGCAGCGCTCCAGCCGTCCGACAGCATATGAGCCAATGTGGAAATTAGGCGCCACTAGAACGCTCAGCGTCGGATAGCGCCCGACACGCAGCCCTGCCGTGTCACGCTAGCCTGAGCTAGGGCCGCTCGTTGCGGGACCGGCCCAGGGTACCTTTGCGTTTTTGAGAACGGAGAATGGCGCGACGGCGACTGCTGGCAGATATGTCCCTATTTTCGACGGCTTGCTCGCGCTTCCGCATCCGGACGTAGCTATCGAGCGAAAGTGCGCGGCCGATCGCCACTTTAAATAGCTCGTTCAAGACCTCATCAATTTTCGGCTGCGAAAGCGCCCGATATCCGTCTTTGAGTAGAACCCCGGGCCACAGGAAAACCCACATGTTGCGCCGGAACGTCTGGCCAAGACTGTCCCGCGGACGTCCCTGTGGTCTGTTCGAGGCCAAATGCTGCAATTTATCCTGCAGAGTGTCGAGCGCGACTGAGACATGATCGGGAAGCCAGGTTGGCTCTCGCAGTTCCCGCCTGAGATTCAGTAGCAGCGAGAGCGCGCGTCCTGCGCCAGCGCCTTTCAGCCCTTTACGCGCCTCGGCGCAGCGGAAGTTCCAGCAAGCCTCTTCGAGGTTCTCCAGTCGCTTCGTCTGGTATCTACGCAGGGGGCTGAGCAATTGATAAGCCTGCGTGCGCTGGAACTGCGCGCGGAAGGCAGCCTTTGCCTCCGCCCGCTCTTCTTGCATGGATGGGAGGTCGCAAAATGTCTCCAAAGCCCGACCTCTCTGCAAACTGGAATCGTCCGAAGATTTCATCGCAATGATAATGGTAGCACGTCCCCATGCGTTTCCCTGACATCTGGGCAGACACTTTTTCCACAAATCAATAGGGTCCAGGAGATTTGGAGTAGTGGTTTGCCCAGGGTATTTTGTACCAGCTGTCAAATTGAAGCTGGAACTGGAGGAACCCCGCAGTGGCAAGGCGACAGTACACGGCGGAAGAGATCGTATTAGCGGTTCGCATATGTCGGCATCTGAATCGCAGCGCGCCTGCCGGAGCAGATCGGGGTTAGATTCCGTTGGATTAGAGAATGACAAATGCTGTCCGATTGAAACGAACAACTCATAAATTGACTTGGTCGCTGCTGGCAGTCTGGCTGGCATGGGAAGGTTACTTGCTTGTCGCGGGCTTGTGGCCCTTTTTGGGGCCACAAACGGATACTTTTAACGGTGTGGTTTACCACGGCCGCGCGGATCGGATGGAAACTGGATTAATCGCAACGGTCTCTGGGTTTCCGTCGGGCCTCTTTATCCCTGCCTTAGAGTTGATCCTGTTGCAAAAAAGCCTGGTATAGGACTTGTTGGTAGGCAAGACACTTGATCGAGTTTATCTTCAGCTGGTTGATTATTTGTGCTGTGACTTCGCGCAATGGTACGTTACGCTGCGCGGGCTGGACTTCTTGATCAGAAGGCTGAGGATACGACTGAGACAGAAATCCGTTACCCCGACGTGAGAGCCCGCAGGGAACGTTCGGCGTCGAGATGCGGAACTCCTCCGTCGGCGGGAAGGCAATGAAATCATCGAGGGTTCGTTCAACCAATCGCGTGCGCGTGTTGTTGGGGGTAGCGGTTCTCCTGGCAGCGATCGCGGGCTACCGGCAGGTTGTAGGGGCGCAATCACAACCCCGCGCTTTGATCACCGAGCCGGTCAGCGATACCAAGCTGGTCACGCTCGCGGGTAATACGCGTCCGGAGGCGAACTCACGCTACGATCGCGGGCCGGTCACTGACAGCTTCCGGATGGAGCATATGTTCCTCCAGTTGCGACGCTCTCCCGGAGCGGAGCACGCCCTTCAGCAGTACATGGGACAACAGGCCGACCCCAAGTCACCAAACTATCACCATTGGTTGACGGCGCAGGAAATCGGTCAGCGGTACGGTCTGGCCCCGGAAGATATGGTCACGATCACCGGGTGGCTCCAGTCCCACGGCTTCACTGTCAATGTCGTTTATCCCAACGGCATGGTGATCGACTTCTCGGGTACGGCAGGCGAGGTGCGCAAGGCTTTCCACACCGAGATTCATCGCCTTGATGTGGACGGCAAGCTACATATCGCCAACATGAGCGATCCGCAGATTCCGGCCGCGCTCGTGCCGGCAGTGGTCGGCATCGTGTCGCTGAACGACTTCCGGCCGCATCCGATGCGCACGAAAAGCTCGAACTTCTCGCGGGGCGGTACTTGCGGCCCATTGGGCGCTCCGTGTGAGAAGCTCGTACCTGCCGACGTCGATACCATCTACAACTTGAATCCGCTCTTTTCCGGCAGTATCACCGGGCAAGGCGAGAGAGTCGTAGTGGTCGAAGATAGCGATGTCTTCAATCCTGGCAACGCGATTTGTATGGGGAATGGCACTCCCACCGGCTGTTGTTCGGGTTTCGGAACAGGATCCTGCGGCACCGGAGACTGGGACACCTTCCGCACTACTTTCGGCCTTGCCAGCGACTTCCCGAACGGACGTTTCGTGCAGTTCCAACCGCCACCGCCCAGCGGCTCGAACAATTGTAGCGATCCGGGCGCCGTCACAGACGTTGATGTCGAGGCGATCCTCGATGCGGAATGGGCCTGCGCGTCGGCGCCCAACGCGACTATCCTTATGGGCTCGTGCGCGGACGTCACTACCGGATCTTTTGGGACGACATTGGCTTCGGGAGTTTTTGTCGCACTGCAGAACATTCTAAACGGCGCGCTGAGCCCGAAGCCGGATGTGGTGAGCGTCAGTTACGGCGAATCGGAGGCAGTTAACGGCGCGTCGTCCAACGCCGCCATCGACTCGCTGTATCAGACGGGCGTGGCGGGAGGCATTTCAATTTTCGTTGCTGCGGGCGATGCCGGTTCGGATTCTAATGACGAGGATCGAGGGCCGCCTCCATCCGCGGCAACCTTCGGAATCAGCGTGAGCGGATTTGCGTCCAGCCCGAACGACGTGGCGGTGGGTGGCACCGATTTCGGTGACTTCTTAACCAACACCAGCTCCACATACTGGAATGCGTCGAATGGGGCCAACGATGGCTCGGCCCAGTCCTATGTGCCGGAAATCCCGTGGAACGACTCGTGCGCCAGCGACCTGTTGTCCGGATTCATGGGCACGGTCTCAACCTTTGGCCCAAGTGGCTTGTGCGAACTTGCTTTGTTCGGAAGCGGGATTTGCACGAGTAACCGCGAGCCATACGGGTGTTGTGATGGGCCGGGGAGCGGCATTTGTCCACAACCCGATTTTTCGCTGCAAGTCGCCGGCGGCAGCGGCGGCCCAAGCAGCTGTGCGAGCGGAGCGCCGTCCACGAGCGGCGTGGTAAGCGGGACCTGTAAAGGATGGACCAAGCCTGGTTATCAATCGGTTTTTGGCAACCCGAGCGACGGCGTTCGCGATGTTCCCGACGTCGCGCTGTTCGCCGCAGACGGATTGTGGGGGCATTGCTACGTGTTTTGCAATTCCAACCCTGCGGACATGAATTCATGCACTGGCGACGTCAGCACCTGGCCTTGCGCGGGCGGGACCTCGTTCGCCTCGCCGATAATGGCCGGCATCCAAGCTCTGGCCGATCAGAAGACCGGCAGCGATCAAGGCAACCCGAATACCACCTACTATTCGCTCGCGCGCACCGAGTATGGCGCGAGTGGCAACGCCAGCTGCAAGTCGAGCCTGGGTAACGGAGTTTCAAGTTCGTGCATCTTCTATGACATAACCCAGGGTGACAACGACCAACCATGCGTTGTAGGCGACCCGAACTGTTTCGCCGACGGAGTACCTACCGGGGATGTCGGCGTGCTGTCCACGTCAAACTCGTCGTTCCAGAACGCATTTGGGGCGAACGCCGGATGGGACTTCGATACCGGCATCGGGACCGTCAATGCCACCAATCTCGTGATGGCATTTGCCGGCAGCGTGACGGTAACGGTAACGGCAACCGCGACTGCAACGTCAACCAGCGGCACGCCGACAACAACCGCAACGTCAACTACGCCTAGCACCGCGACTCCGTCGGCAACAATGACTGCTACCGCTACCGCGACGAAGACCGCAACGCCGACGGCTACTGCGACGCCGGGCGGCGGGCGAGTCTCGGTGAACCGGAAGAAGCTCGTGCTCAACGCGTCGCCGATGGCGACGGCGTCCTCAAGTATCACTATTGGCAACAGGGGGACGGGCCCGCTGACGGCTAACGTAAGCGCCCCGGAACACGACCCCCCATTTACGGAGGTTGGTGGAGCAAGGGGGATTGTGATCGGTCCGGGCTTAAACCACGAAGTGATAATCGTGTACGCGCCGACGAAGAAAGGATCGAGGAGCGATCAGATCTTGATCACGAGCGATGATCCCACGCATAAGAAAGTAATCAAGGTGAAAATCAAGGGTAGGGCGAAATAGGCGGACGGGCCGGTTTGAATACGCGCGCAACGAAAGGACGCACGGTGCGAGCCGATGAGCCCGAAAATGCACCTAAGCCGATCATCGCCATCGATGGCGATGATCGCCGCTCGATCCGGTCTATTTGTTCTTCGGCGCTTTCCCCGTTCCCGACAGCTTCACCGACTGCTGCTCAGCATTGTCGATGATCATCAGGGTGGCCGTAGACGATACGGCGGCGGTCGGCGCGAACGTAATTCCGATCGCGCACTCCGAGCCTGGGTATAGCTCCGCCGGAAAACTGCACCTATTATCCACGCCGAACGGACTGCCCCCTCCGCTGAGTCCTTCGATCAGCACAGTGATACCGGGCTTCTTCTTGCTCCCCTTGGGATTGCGCATGATGACACGCTTGGGCCCCTTAAGACTCCCTACCTCCACGCTGCCGAAATTCAGCGATGTCGGTCTGATCCTGAGCTCAACCGGTACCGGTGTTGGCGTCGGTGTTGGCGTCGGTGGAATTCCAGGGCCTATTGCGTAAAGGCGATTTGGCCCATACGGATAGACGTTCATGTAGATCGTTCCGTCGGCGCCGATCGCCGGCGCTCCTTCTATAAGGGAAATACCGCCGGCCGCGGTGGCGAACTTCCACTTAATGGAGCCGTCGGGGTTGATCGCGTAGATATTCCCGTCATTGGCGCCAACATAGATAGCGCCATCGGCTCCAATCGCCGGCGACGAGATTACCGCCGCGTCCTCAGTAAAAACTTGCCACCTGAAACTGCCGTTGGGGTTTAACCCCCACACGCTGCGTCCGTCTCCAAAATAGATTGCGCCATCGGCCCCAATAGCTGGCGAGGATAGTACCCAGTAATTCGGTGACTGGAACCGCCACTTTAACGAACCGTCGGGATTGATGGCGAACAGGTAGGCGATACTATTCGGGTAACCCCCAGTAAATTCGGAACCGACATAGATAGTACCATCCGCCCCTACTGCCGGAGAAGACTCCACGTCGCCAGGCGTCGTGAAGAACCACTTCAACGAGCCGTCGGGGTTTACTGCATAGACGTTGTAGTCAGCGGAACCAAAGTAGATTGTTCCGTCGGTAGCGATCGCCGGAGAGGACATCTCATTGGTCCCATAATTTCCTTCCGCCAGCACCCACTTCGCGGTGCCGTCGGGGTTGATCGCATACAGTTTGCCGTCATCGCAGTACACGTAGATGGTTCCATCGGCTCCGATTGCGGGCGAGGATTCTAATTCAAAGCCGGTTTGGAAAATCCACTTCAATGTACCATCCGGATTTACTGCGTATAGGTAACCGGTTCGGATATCGCCGGCTGAAGGAGCGTAGATCGTTCCATCGGCTCCGATTGCGGGCGAAGGGTACAGTGGCCAGGCGGCTGCGAACGTCCACTTCACCGTCCCGTCCTGATTAAATGCGTAGAGATTATTGTCTCCAGGCGTTGAATAGATGGTTCCATCCACGCCAAGGGTGGGCGACGATAGCGGCGCAAAAATAGTGCCCCCTGGGTAAACAAACAACCATTTCTGGACGCCGTTGTTGGCGCTGGTGTCGAATGAGCTTTGGCCAGTGTGTGCAGAGTCGTGCCGGAAGACCGGCCAAGGCGAAGCCGCCAGTTGTGCACGCGGCGCGCTCGTCAACGAGACTATGAGCAAAACGCCAGCGGCCAAACTCAATAAAACGATCGGACCAATTCGGCCCACGTCCTTGTAACGTTTCGTTGGATTTCCCCCCGCTTACTCGGTCCCCGCTCGCAGACGCTATTTTGGTACTCATGGAGAGACGGTGCAACCTTTTTCCCATCCAGGTAGTAGGGTCTGAGCATTACTAGAACGTCGTTTGGCTTGCCTATCCGGAAAGCGGCGCGTCAACCGCCAGGGCTGTCAACCGCCGCTTGTCAACCGCCCCATAGTGTCAACCGGTTGACAGAGAGCACCTGCTATCGGACTGCGTCATCCACCATTCAGTCTCTTAGTATTCGCACATCTCGGAGAGCCGCGCGAAATCCGCGCTGGCCCGAGAAGGAGAACCACGTGAACGCGAATACTAAACCCGTCGCTGCTACGCCGCCGCCGGCGCTGCCTTCGAAAAACAGGAAGGACGCGCCTCGGCCATCGCGGTCATCGCGTGCAGGCGGCCCAAGCGGAGAATTTGGTTTGTCGATACTGCGGCAGCGAAGATCTCGCGCCGTCGTTCAAGAAGCGACGCCCGATGCCGCGCCTGCTTCAAGAACCGCTACGGTTCGGCTCCGCGCAAGAAGGCCACGCGCACTCGGAAGCCGAAGGCTGCGAAGTAGTTCGCGGCGCAACCAATGTCATTGGGCGCGGGGGAACCCGTGACACGCACGCGGGGTACACAGGTTCGTGGCGTGATAATGAAAATCCTTTGGCCCAACAATCAGGCGCGAACTTCGCATTTGCAAACTAAATGGTTTTGGTGCCAAGTCTCACCCAGGTGAAGTATAATGCGAATCAAAGGAGTTGACCCGGAGCATGTCCCGGAGAGCGTAAAGTCAATCTTTCAACGAAGCCTCGACCTGTTCGGGCGTGTCATCACGCCCAGTACGGTGCTGGCGCATCGGCCGGAGATTCTGCTCGCCGCAGGACAATTGGGCAAGGCGGTTGGCGCCTCGACGGTGGTCGAGGGCCGTCTCAAGACGATGGTCTCGGTGCGCGCGGCGCAAATGGTCGGCTGTCCCTTTTGAGTAGACATCAACTCTGCCGTCGGCAGAAACGCCGGTATTACCGATGAGCAACTCGGAGATTTAGCCACCTTCGAGACCAGTGCGCGTTTCGACCGCCGCGAAAAGGCAGCGTTGCGCTATGCCGAAGGGATGACGCGCACGCCCGCTGATGTCTCCGAGGCGGTGTTCGAAGAGGTGAGATCGTTCTTCAACACGGAGCAAATGGTGGAATTGACAGCGGCGATCGCGCTCGAGAATTTCAGGGCGCGGCTCAACTGCGCGTTCAAGGTCGAGAGCGACGGCTTGTGCCTGCTGCCGGCTGATCATCCAGTGCGCAAGGCGTTGGCCAAACGTCCGTGAATCCGGATGCCGCGGAGGATTCGATAGCCCCGGTCTGAACGGCGGACTGAACCCGGCGCCCACGTCCTGAGGCCAAAGAACAACGGCCCCGGCCGGCGGCTGCCGGTGATGAGACGCGCGATCTCTGAAAGAAAGCGGTATTGCTTGCCGCGAAAGAGCGCGCCGTGTTCGAGCACCGTCACCTGATGCTGGACTCCGCCCCGCTCGCGCAGCAGGATGGCGTCGGCTTAGAGTTTGCGCACGGAGACGACTCTAATCGGCCTGCACTCACCCACATTGTTGGCGACCTGTTCGAGCAGGCGGTGCGTGGCGGAGCCAGTCCGCCGGGCGTGCGTTCCTTCATGCGGTAGACGACCGCGCGGCTCCGGCGTTGACAACCACGATCGCGGGCGTCTCCGTAAGTTGCTTTTCGCGCGGATTGGGTTTGAGAAACCACAGCCCGCATGCGCCCGGATTTCAATCAGTTCCGCAAGCGCCCGGCTTGCTTTCCAAGGTGGGATCTCGCACCAAAATTCCGTCGGCGTAGAGCTTGCGGATTTCGCCTTCGTTCATCTTCAGCAGCTCACGGAGAACGCGCTCGTTGTCCTCGCCGAGCCTTGCGGCGCGGACCTCGGTCCGATCCGGCCACGCGGAAAACTTCACCGGGACCGCCGGAATTGCGACCTTGCCAAGCAGCGGATCCTGGACCCATCGAACTGTCTTGCGCTCATTGTGATGTGGATGCTTGACGGCCTCGTTGACCGTCAGCACCGGCGCGCACGGCACCCGCTCGGCATCGAGCGCGGCGATCGCGTCGTCGCGGGTTGGAAATTTAGAGAGCCAGTCCTCGATGACGTCCCTGAGCTGCTCCTTGTTGTCGCGCCTGGCGCGGGCGCTATTGAAGCGCGGATCGTCCGCCAATGCGGGCATCCCGAGCGCACGGATGACCTGCGGCCACTGATGAGGCGTCGAGGTGATCAGCACGTACTGCTCGCCGCGATAATGATAGATGCCGGTCGCTCCGCCGTCGGGATGCAGCGAGCCGCTGCGGGTCGGCCGATACTTGTCGCCGCGTAACGACACCATCGGCACCGTCTTCTCGTGCATATGGAAGTAGGTGTCCAACAGCGAGGCGTCCAGGTACTGGCCTTCGCCGGTGCGCTCGCGATGGAGCAGCGCAAATCCAATCGCCATCGCGGCGTTGACGCCGGTCGATACGTCGCCAATCGCCATGCTGGTCAGCGCCGGCGGTCCGCCAACCTGGCCGATGCCGTCGGTGACGCCCGCGTACGCCTGGCCGATGAAGTCGTAGCCGGCCTTGTTCGAGAGCGGTCCGCTCTGTCCCGCCATCGAGATCGAGCACATGATGATTTTCGGATTCACCGCCTTCACGTCGGGGTAGGAAAACCCGAGCCGATCGATCACGTGCGGCGCGAAATTTTCGACCACCACATCGATCTGCGGAATCATCGCCATGACGATTTCGCGCGCGCGCGGCTTTTTAAGATCGATCGCGAAACTCAGCTTCGAGTGATTGTGCTGAAGATAGTAGGTGCTGTGGCTGGAGTTCTTGTATTCCGGCGCGAGCGATTTCAGCCCATCGGCGCGCACCCGATCGCCCGCGGGCGCGAGCTCGAGCTTGATCACCTCGGCGCCCATCTCGCCAAGAATTCGCGTGCAAGTCGGTCCTGCCACGAACTGCGTGAAATCCAGTACCCGGTAACCTTCGAGCATTCGTGGCGGATCGTTTGTCATTTGCTCATATTTCCCAATTGACGATTCTCAATTTCGCGGTTCTTTCAACAACCACACCGCCTCACGGAACGACCACCGATCCGCCGCTGATGCTGATTACTTCACCCGTGATGTATGATGACATATCGCTGGCAAGGAACAACGCGAGGTTGGCAACCTCGCGCGGCTCGCCGAGCCGGCCCATCGGATTGCGTTTCTTCGCGCCTTCGAACATTCCCTTCGGATATATCCTCTCCAGGAATTCGTTGTAGATGACGCTCGGCGCGATTGCGTTGACGCGAATCCCCTTTCGCGCGAGCTCGCCGGAAGCGGCGCGCGTCAGACCCATCACTCCCGCCTTGGCCGCTGAGTACGCAGCCTCGCCACCGCTTGAGGCAATCCATCCCGCTGCCGACGCCATGTTTACGATTGCGCCTTTGCCTTGCTTGATCATATGTGGCAGGACCGCGCGCATCGCCCAGAACGTTCCTCTCAGGCACACGTTCATCACCAGGTCCCAGGTTTCGTCCTTGAGTTCCCAGATCGGCTCGAGCTTGTTGATCCCGGCGTTGTTGAAAAGCACATCGATGCGGCCGAACTTATCAATCGCCTTCGCGACCGCATCTTCGACCTGTTTTCGGACGGTAACATCCACCGCCACGCCGAGTACCTCCCTTCTGAATTGCTTGCTCAGTTCGTCGGCGAGTTCGCCGGTGCGGCGCGGATGCGCGTCGGTAATCACCACGTTGGCGCCTTCCTCCAGGAAGCGAGTCGCGACTGCGTGGCCAATGCCAGCTCCAGCGCCGGCGGTTATCAACGCAACTTTGTCCTGAAGCAGCATGTCATCCTCCGATCTTGAGTGAAGTCCGCAGACTCGCCTCATTCGTCGCCGTCTATCGCTCGAACGTGCCGATCAGTTCCCGCAGCCGTAGCTTCGCATCATTGAGCATACACTCGCCGTCGCCAAGCAGCATCGTGTCAAAATCGAGTGCCGCCAGTCCGCGTACGCTCTCGCGCAGCTTCGGCGGATCGTCCACTACCGTTTCGCGCAACAGGCTGAGCCGCCCCGGCGGATTTCCGACCACCGCATCGCCGACTATCAGAATCTTCCGTGCGGGCCAGTGCAACGCCACCTCGCCCGGCGATTTTCCCGGCACTCCTACCACGACCAGCGGTCCGATCTTCTCGTTCACCCTCAACTCATCGTCAAGTTCGGCGCCCTGGCCGCGCGCGTAATCGGCATCGTCGCGATGAATCGCGATTCGTGCTCCGGTGCTCGCCCGTATCCGATTCGCCGCCCGCACATGGTTGCGGTTAGTGAGCAGGATTCGGCTGACGCCCGCGCGCGTCAGCTCGCGAAGATCCTCCGCGCCCGGCTCGACCGGATCGACGACGAGGTTGCCGGAGCGATCCGCAATCAGAAAGCTGTTGAAGTTGTAGCCGTGCGGCTCTGAAAACCATGACCACGTCAGAATATCGCCCGCGATTGTTTTCAACGTGCTCGCCTCGCGGGGGTGGCGTATTGATTCGATGCCACCCGCCAAGATATCCGCGCGTCCGGAAATATCCGCAGGAAATTTTCCGAACAGAATCGATCGCGTACCTTTTCCGATCGATCTCCCGGCGCCGTCTCGAACCGCGCAATCGGGTTTCGTCCCCTTTCGATGTGCGCGTAATCACCCGAAAACAGATACAGCTCCGGATTTGACTCGTCAATTCTCAATGCCTGGATCTCTTTCGACGTCTTGATCAATCGCTCGCCCAACGCCAGCAAATCCGTGACGTGCTCCTCGCTATGCTGCCCGCCGCGCGTCACGATCTCCGCGACTTCCTCGGTGACTAGGCGACGCATACTTCTGAAGAAAATCCGGGAGCTCCGTGATTATGGCGGTCGGTGCCGCAAAACGGCCGATGATCGGGTGCGTACGACATGGTTGGTTCCTCTACGCCGGTTAGTTCATCAAGGCTTGAGGATCGATTTAACCATTAAAGTCTGACGACTCTCAAGGAATGGCTCCGAAACGAACTCGCGATTCGATTTGCACCGTTGCGGCACTCGTTCGATTATCGAATATCGTGACGCCTTTTCTCATCGATGGACCCCCGACGGCGGCGCGCTCGATCGCACTCGCGCATGGCGCCGGGGCGCCGATGGATACGCCGTTCATGCAGACGATCGCTCGAGGTCTCGGCGCGGCGGGTATTCGCGTGATCCGGTTCGAATTCCCATACATGCGGCGGCGCCGCGAGACTGGCGCGCGCCGCGCGCCGGATCCCGGACGCTTGTTGATTGCGTCCTGGCGTGACACGATTAACGAACTCGGCAATGCGAACCGGCTCGTCATCGGCGGTAAATCGCTCGGCGGCAGGATCGCAAGCATGGTCGCCGACGAAGCCGGAGCAGCCGGCGTCGTATGCCTCGGCTATCCGTTCCATCCACCCGGCCGGCCAGCGCAGACGCGCATCAAGCATCTCGAGGTGATGCGCACCGCGGCGCTAATTCTCCAAGGCACGCGAGATAGCTTCGGCCACCCCGATGAAGTGCGCGACTATCAGCTGTCACACGCCATTCGGATCGAGTGGCTCGAAGACGGAGATCATTCGTTCAAACCGCGCATCCGCAGCGGCCGCACCGAGGCCGACAATCTGCGCAAGGCTATCGCGCTCATCGCCGACTTTATGGCCGCGCTTTGATTTCCGGGAAAGCCAGTCGGTTGCGCTCTCGAGGTCGGCCAAAGCCTGTCTGTGGCGAATTGCCGATTTCTATAGAAAATCAGCAATTCGCCACACGCAGGTTCTCTCTTGAGGTACTTGATACTCATAACTGCCGGTCTCTACTTATGATCTGACGGGAAGCAGGCCATCATCTATCATCTTCTTCACAACGCCTGAGATCGAAATCGCGTTAGAACAGCGGATATGTCAGGCTGCATCGGGAATAAAGTGGAGATGCCGATGAAATCGATGCAGCGAATCTGGCTCGTCTCGGTCGCCTCCGCGCTTTTGGTCTGCGCTGGACCGCGACAAGCCGCAGCCTGGACCATGAGCCAGTTCGTGTCCAATGGCGAGCCGGTGGAACAGTACGCCTGCGCGCCCGACTCCAAGCAACCGAGCCCAGCGGTGATCCTGCTGCATGGCGCCGAGGTCCATGGCGCGAGTTATCACAACCTGGAAAGAATCTGCACTGATCTCGCAGCGCAGGGCTACTACGCGGAAATGATCGAATACTACAGCCAGGGCGAAGAAGTCGTTCCTGGCGAGTTTGGGCAAATCCGCAAATCGTTTCGCCGGTGGGTATGGAAAATTCACGATGGTTTGGACGCACTCGGTAAAAACCCCGCAGTCGATCCCAAGCGGATTGGTGTGATGGGATATTCGTTGGGCGGACTGATGGCGCTAGCTATCGGCGCGCGCCATTCGGACCAGATTGCAGCGGTCGTTGACTACTACGGCGGTCTGCCGCCGTCAGTGAAGGAACAGGCGGCCACGATGCCGCCTACATTGATCATCCACGGCGGCAAGGATCGCATCGTGCTCGCTCAGTTATCGCGTGAGCTCGATAAGATTCTCACCGACGCCGGGCGGCCGCACCAGTTGAAGCTCTATCCCGATGCGGATCACGCTTTCAACTTCGACGACTCGAAAACGTACGACACCAGCGATACGCAAGCCGCATGGACCGCGACGCTCGACTTTCTGGCGCAATATCTGAAGGGCAATCCTCCGGCATCTCAATAACCGAAGCCGCCGCGTGCCGATTGGCTACCACCCTCGCCGCGGGAGCGTCAGGTTGACTCTATGAGGTTGTTCGGATTAGCTGACAAATCGCTGCGTACGCGGTACGAGTTTCTAAAGTTTTTTAAGCTCCCCGTACCTAATCCGAAATGTCCGCCTGCGAGAGTGCGGATGGCCGATGATAACGCAAAGGGCGGCCGCGGGATTTCCGGCGGCCTGATTGGTGGCGCAACCGCGCTAGCCACCGCGATCGCCGCTATCGTCGGGATGCTCAATCAACTCGGCTACATCGGAAATCACGGGACATCCAAGCCGGCCGCAGTCGTCGCATCCGCGCCGCTCAATTCCGAACCCGCGAGTGCGCCCGGATCTTCTATCTCGGATGAGGCGCGCTCCGCAGCCGGAGCGGCGCCGTCGTCAGCGCTCGCCATGACAGAGCCCGGGAAATTATCGAGCCTCACCGGGGCATGGCGCGACGCCGGCATGGGCGCGTGCCATCTCATTACTCAGCATGGCTCCGATCTCGAAATAACCAACTACTTTCCCGATTCCAACGAGGTGATGAGCCACGGGGACGGGACGGTTACTGGAAGCCAGGTCGAATTTCGGCTTAGGACGATGCATGGTCACTTTCGAATCTCACCCGATGGCAAGGTCTTGCAAGGGACGATGCTCCGCGCAACGGGCACACGTCGTTCGATGTGGCAGTACATCGGAACCTCCTGCCGGAAACCGGGCTGAATCAGCCGGCCTCAAGCCGAACCTGCCGCGGTCGAGGCGGGTAGTTCCTTGATTGGGCGGATCTCCCAGCGGCCTCCGCTGCTCAGTTCGAGGTTGCGATCGTGGTATTGCGCCAGGCTGGTGCGATGGCCGACGCTTACCACCACTATCGGACTATCGACGAGCCGTCGGTAGAGCATCGTTTCGTTGGCCGGGTCGAGTGCGCTGGTCGCCTCGTCCAGAAAGGCGAAGCGCGGCAGATTGAGTATCAGGCGCCCGAACGCGAGACGTTGCTGCTCGCCCTGCGACAGGACGTCGGCCCAATTGCGCTCGGCGTCGAGACCGCCGACGCGCGCGGGCAGATCCGCAAGATTCACCTCGGCGAGGATGCGATTCAGATCGTCGTCGGAGGCTCCCGCCGCGCGCGGGTAGCATAGCTGCGCGCGCAACGAACCCAGAATCATGTAGGGCCGCTGCGGCAGGAACATCATGTCGGCGAGCGGCGGGCGCACGATTCGACCGCTGCCGGTGCGCCAGATGCCCGCGATCGCGCGGGTCAGCGAAGTTTTTCCGACACCGCTCGCACCCGTGATCAGCAGGCGTTCGCCCTCTTTGACATCGACCGACAGATTCTCCACCAATTGGTTTTGTCCGTCCGGAGTTTTGAGCGAGACATCTTCGAGCGCGATGCACTGCTCTTCGGCGATCTCGATCCCGGGGCTGCCTTCGGCCAGGCGGGCGTTGTCGCACGCTTCGAGATAGGTTGCGAGCCGATTCACCACCGTGGCATACCTGGTCAATCCCTGGAAATCACTGATCACGAGGGCCAGGGTGCCCTTGACCGCGCCAAAGGCGGTCGCCGCCTGAAAGATTTGCCCCATCTGAATTTTATGCGAGAAATAGGCGCCCGCCAGCACGATCCACGGCACCAGGGCGACCGAGTTGTCGTAAGCGGTCTGCACGAAGCCCAGATATAGCTGCCATTGAAGCAGCAGCTTGAAATTCGAGACCACCCACCCGAAGCGTCGGCTAAGCTCGCCATGCTCCTGCGCTTCGCCGCCGTACATCGCGATCGATTCGGCATTGTCGCGCACGTGAACCAGGTCAAAGCGGAAGTCCGCCTCGTAGCGCTCCTGATTGAAATTAATCAGCACCAGGCGGCGGCCCACGATCACGGCAGCGTAGGTGCCGATAACCGAATAGGCGATCAGCGAGATTGCCAGCCAGTGCGAGATCGTCCACAGGATTCCGAAGAACGCGGCCGCCATCACGAGCGAACCCACCAAGCTGTTGATGTAGCTGAGCGTCGAGGTGGTGAAAGTATCGAGATCCTGCTGGATGCGTTGGTCGGGGTTATCGACGTTGCCGTCGAGGTTCATCTGGTAGAAGGCATGATTGCCGAACCCCGCGCCAACGAACCACTCGGTCATCCATTCGCGCCAAAGAATCTGGAGCCTGCCGATCAGGTAGGGCAGGAATGGGTAAACCACGATGACGAAAGAGATCCAGATGAAAAAAGCTTCAGCAGGAAATAAAATCTCTTCTGATTGTACTTCTGGAGCGCATCGACCACGTCGCGGTTGATATAGCTGAAGACCGCCGAGAACCCGACGAACAGCAGGATCATCACGAGTACGACGGCCAGCAGGGTGCGGCCCTTGCGCTTCTGATCCGAAACCCAAAACGGCTTCGCCAGCCGCCATAGCCGCTGCCAGAAGACCCGGTCAAACCTATCCATTGAATTCAAGAATACACCTCGACAACTGCGACGGCGCTAAGTCGGCAGATATGATGTGCGTCAGAATCGCGCCTCGCCGCAAGCGAGTACTCGCAAACGGTCGATTTGGCGCGGCAATCGGCCGCCCGGCGCATCCAGCGGATATGCGAATACCGGCTATTGCTTACCGGCGATCGCGCCGGATTTGCGCAGCCGCTCGAGATCGCCCGCGCTGAAACCCCAATCGCCGAGCGCGGCTTCCGTATGCTCGCCCGGCCGCGCCGGCGGACGCTGGATCTTGCTCGGAGTGCGGCTGAAACGCGGTGCCGGACCCGGCTGGAGAACGCCGCCGCTTTCGACGAAGGTGCCGCGATGCCGGTTGTGCGGATGATGCGGCGCTTCGTCCATGCTGAGGACGGGCGCGAAGCAGATGTCGCTGCCCTCCATGATCGCGCACCACTCGTCGCGCGTCTTGGTCAGGAACAGGGCCTTCAGCCGCTCCTTCATTTTCGGCCATGAGGCGCGGTCATTCTGGCGCGGCAGCTCCTGCCCCTTGAGGCCCGACAGGCGCAGCAGCTCGTCATAAAATTTGGCTTCGATCGATCCGATCGCGACGTGTTTGGCGTCTTTGGTCTCGTAAACTTCGTAATAATGCGCGCCCGTGTCGAGAATATTTTCGCCGCGCTTGTCGTTCCACACTCCCGACAGACGCAGGCCGTAAATCGCGGTCATCAGCGACGCCGCTCCATCGACCATCGCCGCATCGACCACCTGTCCCTTGCCGGACTTTTGCGCCTCGAGCAGCCCCGCGACGACGCCGAGCGCCAGGTAAAGCGCGCCTCCGCCAAAGTCTCCCACCAGGTTGAGCGGCGGGAGCGGCGCGTCGCCTTTGCGGCCGATACTGGCGAGGGCGCCGGACAGCGCAATGTAGTTGATATCGTGGCCCGCTGCATGCGCGAGCGGACCCTCCTGACCCCATCCGGTCATGCGTCCATAGATCAGGCGTGGATTACGCTTAAGGCAATCGTCGGGACCGAGCCCGAGCCGTTCGGTCACGCCGGGCCGAAAGCCTTCGATCAGCGCGTCCGCCTTTTCGACCAGTCTCAGCACCGCCTCGATCGCCTCGGGACGTTTGAGGTCGAGCGCGACCGAGCGGCGGCCGCGATTGAGCAGGCTGTATTTGGTTTCCATCGCTATGCCCAGCGCGGCGTCAGCCGTGCGGTCGATACGCAGCACGTCGGCGCCCATGTCCGACAGCAGCATCGCGCACATCGGTCCCGGACCGATTCCCGCAAGTTCCACAATTTTGTAACCTGACAATACTCCCATGATTCACCTCATAAGCTCTTCGGCCTGCTCATCGCTAGCGCGAAGATCGGTTTCGATCCCGCGCCACGCTTGGCGTGGTATCCCTTCTCTCTAGTATAGATTCAAGAGAACATCACGGGACGAAGAGCGAATAAATGATGGCGACGAAAATGCCGCGCCTGCATTTCGAGGGGCGATGGTTCGTTGACGAGTCGGGGCGGCGCGTGATTCTGCGCGGCGTCAACCTGGGCGGCGACTGCAAGGTTCCCTATCCAGATGGCGGCACCAACTTTCCCTCCGACTTCTCGGACCATCGCGAGGTCTCGTTCATCGGGCGGCCGTTTCCGCTCGAACAGGCCGACGAGCATTTTGCGCGCATCCGCGGATGGGGCTTCAACTGCCTGCGCCTGCTCACGACGTGGGAAGCCGTCGAACATCGCGGCCCGGGAGAATTCGACGCCGAGTATCTCGACTACTACGCCGAGCTATGCCGCCGCGCGGGAGACTTCGGGCTTTACGTCTTCGTCGATTTTCATCAGGACGTATGGAGCCGGATGAGCGGCGGCGACGGCGCGCCGTGCTGGATGTTCGAGAAAGTCGGAATCGATTACCGGCATCTGGCCGAATCGGAATCGGCGCACGTAATGCAGTTCCTTTACGACTACGCGCGCGGCGGGCGTCAGGAAGATCGCTACCCGACGATGACCTGGTCGCAGAACGCGCGCCGGCCCGCCAACGGAATCATGTGGACGCTGTTTTTCGCGGGCCGCGACTTCGCGCCCGGGCTCAATATCGACGGCCGCAACGTTCAGGACTACATGCAGGATCACTATTTGGCCTCGCAGGCAGAAATCGCGCGGCGCGTGCGCGATCTTCCCAACGTGATGGGCTTCGACACGCTGAACGAGCCGCACGAAGGGTGGATCGGGCACTCGCTGAGTTATCGCCACCTCGCGCCGAGCGAGGAGGATCCATTTCCCGCCTCGCCCGGCGTTGCCTGGTCGCCAATCGACGGGCTACTGGTTTCGCACGGAGTAACCCGCGCGCTCCCGGAACTCGGATACGACAAAGCGGCCAAGCGCGCGGTCGTGCGCCGCGACCGTGAGATGAATCCGCGAAAAGTGTCGATCTGGCGCGATGGGCGGGTCGATCCATTCGAACAAGCGGGAGCATGGCGGCTCGGCCCGGGCGGCAACTACGAGATTTTGCGCGAGGATTTTTTTCAGCGCATCGGCGATCGCAAAGTCAGCTTTATCGAAGACTACATGGGACCGTTTTTCACCCGGGTCGCGGAGAATATGCGCGCGATCAATCCGGACTGGATTCTGTTTGCGGAAGTCGATCCGCTCTCCGGATTTCTTGGACCCGGTTTTCCCGCCGATACTCCCGCCAACAGCGTCAACGCAGGCCACTGGTACGACATTGTGACGCTGGGCACGAAGACTTTTCGGACCGATTTTACTTTGGATGAATTGATTGGTGAGACGGCGGCCGCGGCCGTGCAGATTCAAACCCGCTACGAGCAACAGCTTGGGCGGTTCGCGAAGAGCTCAGAACGAATCGGCGCCGGCGGAGTGCCCACGCTGATCGGCGAATTCGGAATTCCGTTCGATCTGAACGGCGGTGAAGCCTACCGCGCCTTTCGCGGCGGCGATCGCTCTTTGACTCCGTGGACGCCGCACATCGTCGCGCTCGATCTGATGTACAACGCGCTCGATGCGCTGCTGATCAACAGCACTCACTGGAACTACACCGCATCCAACCGCAACGACCTTGCGATCGGCGACGGATGGAACCAGGAGGATCTGAGCATCTTCTCGCGCGACCAACAGACCGACCCTAACGACTTGAACAGCGGCGGACGCGCGCTCACGGGCTTCGTGCGGCCGTTCGCCCATGCGACGCAGGGAACGCCGCGCAAGTCGAAATTCGATCGCGTGTCGGGCGATTTCGAGTTCGTATTCGACGCCGATCCGAAGGCGTCAGCCCCGACCGAGATCTTCGTGCCGAAGCTTCAATATCCGCGCGGATGCGAGGTCGAGATTTCGGGCGGCGAGGCACGCATCGATCTCGAGCTTCAGCGCCTGTTCGTCACGATTCGCGGAGCCGGCGAGGTTCGCGTGGCGTTGCATCGGCGATAAAATGAAAAATACTCCAGTGGAACGCAATTCAATAGCGCCGATGATTGATTTTCGCACCGAGCCTTCACGCTACCGGCACTGGAAACTATCGATCGCCGGAGCAGTCGCCACGCTCGCGATGGACGTGGACGAAACCGGCGGTTTGGTTCCCGGCTACGAGCTGAAGCTCAACTCCTACGACCTGGGCGTTGATATCGAGTTGAACGACGCGATTCAGCGCCTGCGCTTCGAGCATCCGGAGGTCGGATGCGTGATGATCACGTCCGCCCGGGAGCGCGTGTTCTCCGCCGGCGCGAACATCAGGATGCTCGCGCAGTCGAGTCATCCTTTCAAAGTGAATTTCTGCAAATTTACAAACGAGACACGCAACGCAATCGAGGATGCGACGCACAACTCGCGGCAGTTCTATATGACCACGATCGGCGGCCCCTGCGCCGGCGGAGGTTACGAACTCGCGCTCGCAACTGACTACATCGTGATGGCCGACGACGGCTCGACCAGCGTCTCGCTTCCCGAGCTGCCGCTGCTCGCGGTGCTGCCGGGAACGGGCGGGCTGACCCGCCTCGTTGACAAGCGACATGTGCGCCGCGATCGCGCCGATTTTTTCTGCACCACCGAAGAAGGGATCAGAGGCTCGCGCGCCGTCGATTGGCGGTTGGTCGACGAAGTCGCGCCACGCTCGCGGATTGCGGAAATCGCGGCGCGCAAAGCCGCCGAGTTTGCCGCGCGTTCGGACCGAAGTGCCGCGCATGGCGGAATTGCGCTGAGCCCGCTCGCGCGGAGTATCGAAGGCGACCGGATTGCGTATCTGCATCTCACCGTCGATCTCGATCGCGCCCAGTCTGCCGCAGTCTTCCGTATCGAGGGCCCCTCGCAACCCGCGCCGGCGCGAGTTGACGACGCGATCGCGCTCGGATGCGATTTCTGGCCGCTCGCGTTCGCGCGCGAGCTCGAGGACGCGATCCTTCATCTGCGCTTCAATGAAGACACCGTCCGAACCTGGATTTTCCGCAGCGAAGGCGACCTCGCGCGACTGAAGTCCTACGACGATCTTATGGCCGCGCACGCTGACGACTGGCTGGTCCGCGAGATCGTTCTCTATCTGAAGCGCACCCTCAAGCGGCTCGACGTGAGTTCGCGTTCGATGTTCGCATTGATCGAGCCTGGCTCATGTTTCGGCGGCATTCTGCTGGAGCTCGCGCTCGCGGCTGACCGTGCGTACATGATGCGCGGAAAACGTGCGGATGACGAAACCGCCCCCGCGCGAATCGTGCTGTCGAAAATGAATTTCGGCGCGCTGCCGATGTGCAACGGTCTCTCGCGGCTGCAAACCAGATTCCTGGACGCTCCCGAGCACGTCGAGACAGTATGCGCTCGAATCGGCGAAGAGCTCTCGGCTGAGGACGCCGACGTGCTCGGGCTGGCCGGCTTCACCCCTGACGATATCGACTGGAACGACGAGACCCGCCTCGCGATCGAGGAGCGCGCCGCATTTTCCTCCGACGCGCTCACCGGACTCGAGGCGTCGCTGCGCTTTGCCGGGCCGGAGACAATCGAAACGAAAATTTTCGCGCGGCTGTCCGCTTGGCAGAACTGGATCTTCCAGCGGCCCAACGCAATCGGCGAAAAGGGCGCGCTCAAACTCTACGGCACCGGGCGCCGGGCCGAATTCGATCCGAGGCGAGTGTGATGGCGATCGACTACTCCGAACGGATTCCCAATAACGTAAACCTGGACGGCGATCGCCGCCTGCAACGCGCGCTCGAAGCATGGCAGCCGGAGTTCCTGAAATGGTGGGGCGAGATGGGGCCCGAGAGCTTTCAGTCCTGCGAGGTTTATCTGCGCACCGCAACCTCAGTGGACGCGAAAGGCTGGGCCACCTTCGGCTACGTGAAAATGCCTGAATACAGGTGGGGAGTATTCCTTGCGGATCGCGAATCCGACGCGCGAATCGGCTTCGGCGAACATAAGGGCGAGCCGGTCTGGCGCGAGGTCCCGGGCGAGCATCGCGGAGTCCTGCGCCGCCTGATCGTCACCCAAGGCGACACGGAGCCTGCCTCGGTCGAGCAGCAGCGTCATCTCGGGCGCACCTGCCCGTCGCGCTACGACCTGCGTAATCTCTTTCAAGTGAACGTAGAAGAGGGGCGCCATCTGTGGGCGATGGTTTACCTGCTGCACGCGCATTTTGGACGCGACGGACGCGAAGAAGCCGACGCGCTCTTGAGGCGCCGTTCCGGCAGCACCGACAATCCGCGCATCCTGGGCGCGTTCAATGAACGCACGCCGGACTGGCTGGCGTACTTCATGTTCGCGCACTTCACCGATCGCGATGGAAAATTTCAGCTCGCCAGCCTGGCTGAATCCGGCTTCGACCCGCTCGCGCGGACCTGCCGTTTCATGCTCACCGAGGAAGCGCACCATCTGTTCGTCGGCGAGGCGGGAGTCGGACGAGTGATTGCGCGGACCTGCGAGCTCATGAAGCATCACGACACCGATCGGGTTGGGAAATTCGGCGGAATCGATCTGGGGATCATCCAGCGTTATTTGAATTTCCATTATTCCGTCTCGCTGGATCTGTTCGGCTCCGAGCTATCGACCAACGCCGCCAACTATTTCAGCGCCGGACTTAAGGGACGGTTCAGAGAAGCCGACGCGCACGACGATCATCAATTGATCGGTAGCGAGCGGCGGATTTTGAAGCCGCAAGACGGCGTGATCGTCGAAATCGAACAACCTTCCCTGGCCGCGCTCAACGAAACCCTGCGTGATTCGTATGTCGCCGATTGCGAGCGCGCGCTCGCGCGTTGGAACAAGATCATTCGCGAGGCCGGAGTCGAAACCGCGCTCACGCTGCCGCATCGCGGCTTCAATCGCGCGATCGGGCACTTCAGCGGGACCAGCGTGACCCCCGCCGGCCAGATAATCACGCGCGATCAGTGGCTCGAGCGCCAGTTCGAATGGCTGCCGTCGCCCACCGACCGCGAATTTATCGCGTCGCTTATGACTCCGGTCACGGAGCTGGGAAAATTCGCCGGATGGATTGCGCCGCCAACCCGGGGAATCAATCATCAGCCGATCGAGTTTGAATACGTGACCGAGCTGCCTGCCCCTTGAGCGCGAGCGGAGGGAATCGCTTCATGGCGGAATCCAATCTGCCGCGCATCGAGACTCTCTCCGGCGCGCTACCTTGGATCTTGTACTTCGCGCTGCCGCACCTTGGCCTGCCCGTCGCCGCGCTGATCGCCGCGTTCGTCGCGGCATTGTATCCGGCCGCAATAGCGGCCGCGCGCGGAAAAAGCGTGAAGCTGATCGATTGGACCACCCTCGCCTTCTTTGCGTTCGGATTGGCCGCATTGGCCGCGGGCACTTCGGCGACGGCGGCGTTCTCGCACTACAACTACGTGTTAGTGTGGATCTTGTTCTCTGCGATGGCGTGGATATCCCTGTTGCTCGGGAAGCCGTTCACGCTTGAATTCGCGCGCGAATCGACACCGCCCGAAATCTGGGGCACGCCGTTGTTTCACCACGCCAACGTGATCATCACACTGGCGTGGGCTGCCGCGTTCACGCTTAATCTTCTGGTCGCGCTGCTCGCGCTCAGGCTAAGGGGAGCGGCGGCTATCGCGGCGCAGATTTTCCAATTCATCCCGATGGCGGGCGCGGTGGTGTTCATGAGCCGCTACCGCGCGTCGATCCAGCAAGGGCGCGCTAGGTCCGCGCCGGCTGCGACGATCTGACCGGCCTGTCGAGCGCCTGAACGGTTTGCGGGCGACCGATCGCGGACCAATATGCCGCCAGAAATCCGAGCATCATCACCACAAATCCGAGCTCGGCGACTGCGACAATCAGCACGGACGGTCCAAGCGGCAATCCGGCGTTGAACCGCGGCGTATCGGCGGCCCAAAAGCGCAGCCACAGCGCGCTCAGAAAAAAATTCGCGACCAACGCCCAGACCGCGAGCGCCGATCCGCGTCCCTCGAGCGCGCACCACGCGATGGTCGCGAACGGAATCAGCAGCAGCGCCATGTAATGCGGCCATGCGATCGGTGAAAGCACGATCGCCGCCGCGATCCACAAACCGTAGGCTCGGAAATCGCGGTCAGGTTCCGTTTCGCGATGAGGAGTCGTCCGCCACACCAGCATCACTATCGCGAACGCGCAAACCAGCACCGCCAGGTGTCGCCCGAGTTCGAGCGCGGGGCTGAGCGGCGCGCCAAATGCGTACCAGAACATCCGCGAAACGAACGGAGCTAGCCCGAGGTTGAACGCGAGGCTGCTCTGCCAGAACCCGGAATTCCACGCGATCATCCTGACCCAGCTAAAGCATCGCGCGACCCCGGTTATCGCGGCCGTCGCAAGCGCGCCCCCAACGCAAAACACAACCATCCAGAAGAGCGCCCGCCACTTGCGCCGCGCCAGCAGATAGCCACCCATCAGGAGCGGGAAGGCACGCAGCAGTCCGGCTAGCGCGAGTCCCGCGCCAGCCCCCACGTCGCCCCTCCGTCCGCGCCCGAGCGATCGCATCGCGAGCACCAGCAGAAACACCAGGACGATCTGCGTCTGTCCCCAGATGAACACCTGATCAATCGGCGAATACAGAAACGCCAGCGCCGCCAGGCTGAGCGCGGCGGCGCGCGACTCGGCGCCTGCCGGCGCAAGCAGCATCCACAACGATGCGATCAGAAGCACGAAGTTCAGCGAGATCCAGACGGCATGCGCCAGTCGTGGTGAAAGCCGAGTCAACGGTTCGAAGCACAAAAGAAACACCGGCGTTTCGGCTGAGTGGATCATCGCGCCGGCGTCGAGGTTCAGTCTCGCGCTCATCTCCAGCAGATTGTCAGAATAGGGATTCATCCCGTCGCGCATCGCGAGTGCCGAAACATAGTGACTGCTGAAATCGAGTAGCCGGTAGCGCGGCGCGACTTGCATGCTCAGCGTCGCCAGATGAAACATCGCGGCGACGAGCAGCATCCCCGCGACCGGCGCGCGTCTAAGCGCTATCGCAGTGCGCGGACCAATGCCCTGTCTTGGAGGATTTTCGTCGGACACGTGGGCGCGCTTGGGCATCGCGGCTACACGCATAGCATGTTCGGCAGTCTGCTTAAACACATTATTTGACCATGCAGATCGCAACGTGCGTACTGCAAAGTGAACGACACGCGGCCCACGACGCCGAACAACTTTGCTCTATTGCTGACTATTGTGATGGCACGGCGAGTGCTCAGTATCGCTTCATGTACGACCTGCTCTGCGTGACCGGAACTATCGCGTTTTTCATAGTCTGCTTCGCGTATGTCGCGGGATGCCAAAAGCTATGAGCACCCTCGATCTCGTCATGGGCGCGACAATCGCCATCATTTTGTGCGTGTACCTGGTATACGCATTGATTAATCCTGAGCAGTTCTGAACTCCCTGCGACTGAGTAATCACGATGCTTTTGAATGCGCTATTGCAAGTTGGTATTTTCTGCCTGCTCGTCCTGCTGCTGACGGTCCCCCTTGGAAGCTATATCAAGCGCGTCTTCTCGGACGAGCGGACTTTTCTCGATCCGATCCTCCGCCCGCTCGAGCGGCTCATCTACGGCTTTTGCCGAATCAGTCCCGCAACCGAAATGAGTTGGGCCGAATATGCGATCGCGATGCTGATGTTCAGCATGGCCGGGATGCTGCTGCTTTACGGGATCGAGCGGCTGCAAGAATTTCTGCCGCTCAATCCGCAAGCGTTCGGAGCGGTTGGCCCTTCGCTCGCGTTCAATACCGCCGCAAGCTTCACCACCAATACCAACTGGCAGGCCTACGGCGGCGAATCGACGATGAGCTATCTGACCCAGATGGCCGGGCTCGCGTTTCACAATTTCGTCTCGGCGGCCTCTGGAATCGCGGTAGCCATCGCGATAATCCGCGGGTTCGTCCGGAGGAGCGTGTGCACGCTCGGAAATTTCTGGTTCGATCTAACTCGCGCAACGCTATGGATTTTGCTCCCGCTCGCGAGCGTTCTCGCGCTCGCGTTGGTCTGGCAGGGCGTGCCTGAAAATTTCGAGCCTTATGTTCACGCGCGGACCGTCGAGGGCGCCGCGCAGATCATCGCCGAAGGGCCGGTTGCCTCGCAAGAGGCGATCAAGGTGCTCGGCACCAATGGGGGAGGATTCTTCAACGCCAACTCCGCGCATCCGTATGAGAACCCGACGCCGCTTTCAAACCTGCTCGAGATGCTCGCGATCTTCGCGATTGCAGCCGCATTGACTCATACCTTCGGCCTGATGGCGGGCGATCCGCGCCAGGGATGGGCGCTCTTCGCCGCGATGGCTCTGCTGTTCATCGTCGGCGCCAGCTCTGCGATTTGGGCCGAACAGGGCGGCAATCCGGAACTGGCCCGGCTCGGCGTCGATCAGCATGCGAGTGCGCTTCAATCGGGCGGCAACATGGAGGGTAAGGAAGTCCGGTTCGGAATCGTAAATTCCGCGCTGTGGGCTACCGTCACCACCGATACTTCGTGCGGCGCGGTCAACGCGATGCACGACAGTTTTACGCCGCTCGGCGGATTGGTTCCGCTGGTCAATATGCAAATCGGTGAAATGATTTTCGGCGGCGTCGGCTCCGGACTGTACGGGATGCTGGTGATGGCGATCCTGTCGGTGTTTATCGCGGGGCTCATGGTCGGCCGCACGCCCGAATACCTCGGCAAGAAGATCGAGTCGCGCGAAATGAAGCTCGCGATGTTCTACGTGTTGATCTTTCCGGCGGCCATTCTTCTGCCCGCGGCCGTCGCGATCGCCTCGAAAGCGGGACTGGCGGGAATTTCCAATCCCGGCCCACACGGGTTTTCGCAGATACTTTATGCATATACCGAAGGCGCGGCGAACAATGGATCCGCATTTGCCGGACTAAACGCCAACACCGGCTTCTACAACATCACGATCGCACTTTCGATGCTGTTCGGCCGCTTCATGATGAAGATTCCCGCACTCGCGATTGCCGGCTCGCTGGCCGGCAAACGAGTCGTGCCGCAAAGCGCGGGCACCTTTCCCACCACGGGCGCGGTCTTCGTCGTACTGCTGGTCGGCGTGATCCTGATCGTCGCCGCGCTCACCTTTTTCCCGGCCGATGCGCTCGGACCGATCGTCGAACACCTGGCGATGTCGGCCGGCAAACTCTACTAAGCCGCGCCGCTGACTAACGGAGGAATGCTTCCGATGACTGAACGAAAAGCGCCCGTCCTCTGGGACCGCGCCATCGTCGGGCGCGCCCTGATTGATTCCTGCCGCAAGCTCGATCCGCGCGTCCAGTTGCGCAATCCGGTGATGTTCGTGGTCGAAGTCACCGCGCTCGCGGTTACAATTATCCTCGTGCGCGACTGGTTCGCCGCGCACGGTTCGTTGGTCAAGTTCGAATTGCAAATCGCGCTGTGGCTGTGGTTCACCGTGCTATTCGCAAACTTTGCAGAGGCGATGGCGGAAGGACGCGGCAAGGCGCAGGCCGACAATCTGCGCAAGACCCGCACTGAGACTTTCGCCAAACTGGTCGGCCCCGGCGGTGCGATAGCGGCCGTGCCCGCGACCAACCTGCGGCGCGGCGACGTAGTGCTGGTCGAGGCGGGCGACGTGATTCCCGGCGACGGCGAGGTGATCGAGGGCGTCGCCGCCGTGAACGAGGCCGCGATCACCGGCGAATCCGCGCCGGTCATCCGTGAAAGCGGTGGCGACCGCAGCGCTGTCACCGGCGGCACCACGGTGATTTCGGATTTCATCAAGGTCAAGATCACCGCGAACCCCGGCGAGACTTTTCTTGACCGCATGATCGGGCTGGTCGAAGGCGCGCAACGTCAGAAGACGCCCAACGAGATCGCGCTCAGCATCCTGCTCTCGGGCCTGACCGTGATTTTTCTGCTCGTGTGCGTGACACTTTACCCGTTCGCGCTGTATGGCGGGATCGCGCTGTCCCTGCCGGTGATCGTCGCGCTGCTGGTATGCCTGATTCCGACCACGATCGGCGCACTGCTTTCCGCGATCGGAATTGCCGGGATGGATCGCCTGGTTCAGCACAGCGTGCTCGCGATGTCCGGGCGCGCGGTCGAGGCGGCCGGCGATGTGGACACTCTGCTGCTCGACAAGACCGGAACGATCACCTTGGGCAACCGGATGGCCACTGAATTCCTGCCCGTTCCTGGCGTCACGGCCGCGGAACTGGCCGAGGCGGCTCAACTCGCGTCGCTGGCCGACGAAACTCCCGAAGGCCGCTCAATCACCGTTCTCGCAAAGCGGGAATTCAATTTGCGCGGACACGATTTAGCGGAACGCAACGCGCGCTTCATCGCGTTCTCGGCACAAACCCGGATGAGCGGCGTCGATATCGGCGACCGCACGATCCGCAAGGGCGCCAGCGAGCAGGTGCTCGATTTCGCGCGCCAAAATGGCGGCGCGGTACCAGCCGAAATGACCGAGATCGTCGAGCGGATCGCCAAGGCGGGTGGAACTCCGCTTGCGGTCGCGGATCGCGGACGCGTGCTCGGCGTCATTCACCTGAAGGATGTCGTCAAGGACGGAATCCGCGAACGCTTCGAGCGGTTGCGCGCGATGGGCCTGCGCACCGTGATGATCACCGGCGACAATCCTTTGACCGCCGCCGCGATCGCGCGGGAGGCCGGGGTTGACGATTTTCGCGCGGAGGCCACCCCCGAGACCAAGCTGCGTTTGATTCGCGAGGAGCAGGCACAGGGCAAGCTGGTCGCGATGATCGGCGACGGCACCAACGATGCGCCCGCGCTCGCGCAGGCCGACGTGGGAGTCGCGATGAACGCGGGCACTCAGGCCGCGCGCGAAGCCGGCAATATGATCGATCTCGATTCAAATCCGACCAAGATCATGGAGGTGGTCGAGATCGGCAAGCAACTGCTGATCACGCGCGGCGCGCTGACCACCTTTTCGATCGCCAACGACGTGGCGAAGTATTTCGCGATTATTCCCGCGATGTTCGTGCTCGGATATCCTCAGCTCCAGGCGCTCAACGTGATGCATCTGTCCACGCCGCAGAGCGCGATTCTTTCCGCGGTCATATTCAACGCGTTGATCATTATCGCGCTGATTCCTCTGGCGCTGCGCGGAGTGGCCTATCGGCCTGTCGGCGCCGCCGCGATTCTGACCCGCAATCTGCTGATCTATGGCCTCGGCGGCGTGATCATTCCGTTCATCGGAATCAAGGCGATCGACATGATCGTCGCCGGGCTGCATCTGGCGTGAGGTGATTCATGATCCGCGATCAAATCAAGCCCGCGATAATTATGACGATCGTCCTGACCGTGTTGACCGGGTTCATTTATCCCGTCGTTGTCTGGGCGATCGCTCAAGTCGCATTTCCAACCCAGGCCGGCGGCAGTATCGTGATGCGCGGCGGCCGTCCGATCGGCTCGACGCTGATTGGCCAGAACTTTTCCGCCGACAAGTATTTTCATCCACGCCCGTCCGCCGCCGGCGACAAGGGTTACGCCCCGACGAGTTCCGGCGGCTCGAATCTTGGTCCCACCAACAAGGCGCTGATCGACGCGGTGCGCGGCCGCGTTGCCGAAGTATCGAAGCAGGATAGTCCGATTGCGCCGGAGGGCGTTCCCGCTGATCTTGTGACGGCATCCGGCAGCGGCCTCGACCCTGAAATCACTCCGGCGGGCGCAGCGCTTCAGGTGCCTCGAGTCGCCCGCGCCCGGGGAATCGCAGAGGATGCGGTTCGCGCGCTCGTGAGTCAGAATACTCGTCAGAGGTGGGCGGGGGTGCTGGGCGAGCCGGGGGTTAATGTCCTGGAACTGAATCTTGCTCTCGATAGTCTATCGAAGGCCAAGCGATGAACCGCATGGCGCGAACCGAACAGTTGAGCACTAGAAGTGGAGCGCTCGCGTAACATCAAGGACGCGGAACGACCCGATCCGGAGTCGTTCCTGGACCTGGTTGCGCGATCGCAAAAGGGCCGCCTGAAGGTCTATCTTGGCGCCGCGGCGGGCGTCGGCAAGACCTGGAAGATGCTCGAAGAAGCGCACCAGTTGCGCGCGAAGGAAGTCGATGTCGTCGTCGGTCTGGTCGAGACTCATCACCGCGCCGAAACCGAAGAGAAGCTCGCCGGTCTCGAAATCGTCCCGCGCAAAAAGTATCCGTACAAAGGCGTCGAGTTGGAGGACTTGGATCTCGACGCGGTCCTCGCGCGCAATCCGGAAGTCGCGATCATTGACGAGTTGGCGCATACCAACGCGGCCGGCGCCAAGCATGAAAAGCGCTGGCAGGATGTCGAAGAGCTGATGCACCGCGGTATCAATGTGATCACCGCGGTCAATATCCAGCACCTCGAAAGCCTCAATCCCGTCATTAGGCGCATCACTGGAATCGAGGTGCGCGAGACCGTGCCTGACTCGATCCTCACCCGTGCCGATCAGGTGGTTAACGTTGACGTTACGGTCGAGTCGCTGCGCGAGCGCCTGCGCGAAGGAAAGATTTATCCCGGGCCGCAGATCGAGCAGGCGCTGCGAAATTTCTTCACTCCGGGCAATCTGGCGTCGCTGCGCGAGATGGCGCTGCGCGAGGTCGCACGCGGACTGACCCGCCAGCGCCGGGACGCCGAGAACCTCAAGCGCGAGGGCGGGCATCGGACGCGAGTCGTGGAGAAGCTCATGGTCGGGCTATCCTCGAACCCTCGCGACGGTGGGAAACTTCTGCGCAAAGCGTGCCGGGTCGCCACGCAACTGAGCGCCGACTGGTACGCGGTGCATATCGAGACGCCGGCCGAATCGGTCAAGAAGATCCGCACCGGCGATTTCGTCACGCTGCTCGACAACATCAACCTCGCGAGCGATCTCGGCGCCGAAACGGTGTGGCTTAAGGCGCCCGACCCGGTCAAGGGGATGCTCGATTACGCGCGCGACAATGGAATTTCAAAAATCATCGTTGGCCGATCGCATCAGCCGCGATGGCGTCGCGCGTTGCGCCGCGATGTCGCCGCCCGGATCATTGCGAGCGCGCCCGACATCGACGTCGAAATTCTGGCCGATGAACCCGGTGAGGAAAAATGAGTACGCCTTCACTTCGGCGGCGGATTCGTAACGGCACCCTGCTGCTGCTGGTGCTGGTCGTGCTACTCGGCGCGTTCACCCTTCCGCGCGTATACAGGCTGGGCGGCGCGATTCGCCAGACGCTGTACCGCAACTACGTCAGTATCGATGCCGCGCAGCATATGCACATGGCGCTCGCGAACCTCGAGCTGGCCGAGCGCGACGGCCGCGCGAAGGATGCGCTGCCGGCGGCGCGCGCTGAATTTATGCTCCGGATGGACACCGAGGATCACGACTACACCGAGGCTGGCGAGCCGGAGCTCGCGCACGCGATTAGGTCGGACGCCGATCGGTTGTTCAGCGATATCGCCGCGGCTCCTCCCGGCGCGCGCCACGACGCGGAGTTCACCGCGCTGCACGCGCGTCTTGACGATCTGATCGCGATGAATCAGGCAGCGATGTTCCGGGCCGACAGCCGTTCCGCCGAGCTTGGGCGGCGGCTCACCTATCAATTCGCCGCGAGCCTTGCGCTGGTGCTGATCTTCGGCGCCGCGATCTCGTGGGGGCTCGGATGGTCGCTGTCGCAGCCGCTGATCGAAGTTGCCGAACGCCTGCGCGGCGTCGGCCAGCGTCGCGGGCAGGTGCGGCTCGGGCCGCAAAAGTTCGCCGAGCTTGACGCGGTCGCGCGCGAGTTCAACCAGATGGCGGAGCGGCTCGAACGATTCGAAAAACTCAACGTCGATCGGCTGGTCTATGAAAAGAGCAAGACCGAGGCGATTATCGAAAGCCTCGAAGACGGCGTGGTCCTG
Source organism: Binataceae bacterium (SeqCode) (assembly GCA_050736695.1). GTDB lineage: Bacteria > Desulfobacterota > Binatia > Binatales > Binataceae > JBARDN01. Next base: position 85,373 of record JBOHWH010000135.1, read on the forward strand.
ATCGATTCCGAAGGAAGGGTCGCGCATATCAACGAGATCGCCGCCTTGATCATGGGCGTCGAGCCGAAGGACGCGCTCGGCAGCCCATTCGAGGATCTGAGCAGCAATCATCCGCACTATCTGCGCGTGCGCGACGCACTGCATAATCTGCGCAAGGCCGGCCCTTTAAGCCAGCGAATCGAAGTCCAGTTGCACGTGCGCGGCCGCGACCACACCTACGTTCTTAAGCCCATGCCGCTGCATCACGACGAGGGCGCCCCACTCGGCACCCTGCTGATTCTGCAGGACGTGACTTATCTGCGCGATCAGGATCGCGCGCGAGCCAACCTGATCGCTACTCTGTCGCACGAGTTGCGTACTCCGCTGACCTCGCTCGCGCTATCGGCCGAGTTGCTCCGCCGTGACGGCGCGGCGCTTGATTCCAAGCAGCGAGAGTTGCTGGAAGCGATCCTCGAGGAATGCGCGCGCATGAAGGCGCTCAGCGGCAGCCTGCTCAATCTCGCGCGCGGCGAGCTCGCCTCAATCTCGGTGCAGCGCGAACGTCTGGACCTGCGCCAGATTATCGAAGAAGTCGTCCGCCGCTTCGCACTGCAAGCCGAAGAGAAGCATGTGAAACTGACCGGGCTGCTTGAACCTGTTCCTGAAATCTCAGGCGATGCGGTAAAGCTCTCGTGGGTGGTCTCGAACCTGATCGGCAACGCTCTGCGCTACACGCCCGAAGGCGGACAGATAGAGGTGGCGGCTCGCCCAGTCGATTCGAAAGTGCGGCTCGAGGTCTCTGACTCAGGCCCGGGCATCCCATCCGAGATTCGCGAACACATCTTCGAACGGTTCGCGCAATATGGGCGCGGCGGAGTCGAAAACGGTTCCGCGGGACTGGGCCTGGCGATCGCAAAAGACATCGTCGCCGCGCATGGCGGCCGGATCTTTGTCGATAGCAACGCGGGCGTGGGCAGCCGCTTTGTGGTCGAACTGCCGGCCGGAGGAAATCTCTGATGGCATCGCTGCTGATCGTTGACGACGAAAAAAATATCCGCCGCGGCCTCGTCTCATTCTTCGAGTCGCTCGGTTACTCCGTCGCAGCCGCCGAGAACGGCAAGGAAGCGGCCGCGATGCTTTCGAACCGTACGTTTGATCTGGTTCTGACCGACTTCCGGATGGCCGAGATGAATGGTCTCGAACTGGTCGGCGAGGTGTGCAGCCGCCAGCCCGACTGCCCGATCATCCTGATGACCGCGTACGCAACCGTCGAGAACGCCGTAGCCGTGATGAAAGCCGGGGCGTACGACTACGTTACCAAGCCGTTCTCACTCGAGCAGATCCGGCACATCGTCGAGCGCGCACTCGAGCTGCGCGGTTTGCAGGCCGAGAATCGCGCACTGCGCGATACGATCGATGAGGCGCCGCTGCTCGAATCGAAGAGCGCCGTGATGACGCATCAGCTCAAACTCGCGCGCCAGGCCGCCGCAAGCGACGCGACTATCCTGCTGACCGGCGAAAGCGGGACCGGCAAGAATGTGCTCGCCCGCCAGATGCATCGCTGGAGCCTGCGAAAAGACGGGCCGTTCGTGGTGATCAACTGCACCACCCTCTCCGACGAGCTGCTCGAAAGCGAATTGTTCGGACATATGCGCGGCTCGTTCACTGGAGCGGTGAAGGACAAGCCCGGACGGCTCGAAGCGGCCGACAAAGGCTCGGTGTTTCTCGACGAGATCGCCGATCTGACGCCAACGCTACAAACCAAATTCCTGCGCTTCGTGCAGGAGCAGAGTTTCGAACGCGTCGGCGGCGACAAGACGATTCGCGTCAACGCGCGGATCATCGCCGCCTCCAATCGCGATCTCGAAGCCGAGGTCGCGGGCCGTCGCTTCCGCGAGGATCTTTTCTATCGCCTCAACGTCATCACGATTCGAGTTCCCGCCCTGCGCGAGCGGCGCGAGGACGTGCCCGCGCTGGCGCAGTGGATGCTCCAGGCGGCGGCGATCCGGCATCACCGGCCTGCGATGCGGCTGGCTCCGGAAGCGGCTGCGGCAATCTCAAAATATAGATGGCCGGGCAATGTACGCGAGCTGCGCAATGCGCTCGAACGCGCGGCCGTGCTCTCCCGCAGCGACGAAATCACCCGCGAGGATTTACCCGATTCGATTTTTCGGGAAAACGCTGAGCCCGCGTCGGGCGGCGCGCAATCTCCAGGCCCGCATTCTCCAAGCCTCGAAGATCTCGAACGCGAGCATATCCGCCGCGTGCTCGCCGAAAGCGCAACTCTGGAAGAAGCGGCAGCCGCGCTCGGGATCAACGTCACCACGCTATGGCGCAAGCGCAAACGCTACGGCATCGAATGAACGCGGGCGTGGGTCGCGCTAGCGGATATAATAGCCGGACACGCGCCACTGTCCGTCTTTTTCCAGCATCGGCGTAACGATCTCTTTCGCCGCGCGGCGTCCGGCAAAATCCGTAGCATAAACCACGACCACGTATTTTCCCGGGGGAGCGCTTGGAAGCGAGGTCGCGTAGGTAGCAGATTCAAATTTACGTGAGGTGACCGCGCCGAGCGGCTTGCGCACCGCATCCATCGCACTGGCGAATTGATCGGCGGTTGCCGCGGCTTTTACCGGCGCCGCAGCCTGCCGCCATGCCTGCGCGTACTGGCCCGCATCGATTTCGTGCAGCCATCCGAGCGCGACCGTTTGCGCGGCCGCTTCGTCGGCTTTCTCGTCAGCTCGAACCCCGGCCGCAAGCGCGACGACCAGACACGCCGCGATGACCCCGTATCGAATTGCACGCGTCATCCGTAGCTGCCCTCCTGACTGCGTGCTTTCTTAGCAGGCGCTGTTGATCACCGGCAAGCCGCTCAATCGATCGCAAGGCTCGCAAACGACACGCACGAGTCCGTCTGCGGCTCCATCGCGATGCCGTATTTAAGCAGCCGCGCGGGATGTCCGCGCAGGAGTTCGAGTTGAGTGTACATGGGAGCGACGCCGCAGATTTTCCGCTGGTCGCGATCGGCCGCGATCGCGGCGAAAAATCCAGCCGGATCGCCGCGCTTGATGTTTTCAATCAGCGCGAGGTCTTCGCGCTCGATCCGCTCGGCCATCGCCTGATCGGCCGCGAAAGCATCGCCGAATTTTCTGCCGACGTGCGCGAAATCCACCCCCGCGAGCACCAGCACGCCGCGGCGTTCAGCGGCGATCATCGCGCCGAGAGCCTCGGTAAACGAACCCACCCGCGGATCGCCGGAGGGCGGACGCCCGGAGAGAATCATTTCGTGAAACGAGCTTACGAGAATCGGCACCACCTGGTAGCCGCGCACCCCCATCGCATAGGCAAGGAACAGCGCCTGAAACTCGATCGAGTGCTCGCTGCGATGCAGAAACTCGTCGGCAAACAAATCGCCGCCCGAGTAGCGGCTGGCCAGTTGATCGGCGAACTCGCGATCGGTTTCGACCGTTCCTAGCGGGGTCAAATAACTCTTGCGCGTGGCGCTGAACAACTCCGGACCGGCGCCGTAGTGCGAAGTGCCAAGAATGATCACCAGTTCGGGCGGCTCATGCGCCATCAGCTCGCCATACGCGTGCGCGTAGGCCGCTGCTCCGCGGCGCGGATCGATATGCGGCGCGATTAGTCCGCGCAGCGAGGATCCGGCTTTGCGCGCGGGTTTGCGGCCGGGACCGCCGGGAGGGTCGAAGAATTTCGCGAGTTCGTTGCGCAGTTGCGCGGGCTCAGGCGCGTAGCAAACTCCGGCGAGCGCGGCGGGCCGGTCGGTTTGGGCCCGGAATTCCTCGCGCACGTGGCGCTCATGATCGTGGAAAGCCGGAGAGTCGAGGAAATGCGCCCGGTCGAGCGCGCTCATCAACTCGGTGATCTTCTCGAGTTCAAGGACTTCGCCAAATCGCTTGGTAAATGCGGCCTGCACCTCGCGCAGATCGTTGCGGCCGTCGAACAGCGACACAATGAAATATGCGCCCATCCCGACCACGATCGGTTCGGGTGCAAGCCCCGTCGGATCGCGCAGGCAGATGTAGGTCTGTCCATTCTGATCGAGTGGAAAGGCCTCGACAGCGCGAATAATCGGTTTATCCATCAGGCCGGTTTTATGTTTTTATTGCGCGCGGCATTGCCGCGTGATGCGCGGACCAGTGCCACGCGCGTGTAAAGGATGCTATGGCCTTTGGCGCAACCCGGCAAGCGCTGGTTTACCCGCGCCGCGTGATGCGTGAGAATTTGGTAAAAGTGGAAGCATGAAAATCGTTCGCTACAGTTCGAAAAGTCGCGTAAGTTTTGGCGCGCTCGACGGCACGTCGATTCTGCCGCTTGCGGGCGCGCTCGAGTTGCTCAAACCGGCGGCGGACGCCAAGCCGGTCGCGGCCGCGTCAGTCAAATTACTCGCGCCGATTGCGCCGGGCAAAATCGTCGCGGTGGGCGTTAATTATAGCGACCACGCCAGCGAGATGGGACGCCAACTCCCCGAGGAGCCGCTCCTGTTCATCAAACCCTCGACCTGCGTTATTGCTCCTGAGGCGCCGATCATCTATCCGCCGCAGTCGAAGCTGCTGCATTACGAAGGCGAGCTCGCAATCGTGATTTCTCGCGCGGCGGCGAAAGTCGCAACCGAGGACGCGCGCGATTACGTGCTCGGCTACACCTGCATGAACGACGTGACCGCGCGCGACTTGCAGCGCAAAGACGTGCAGTTCACGCGCGGCAAAGGCTTCGACACGTTTGCGCCGCTGGGCCCCGTGATCGCGACCGACATCGCCGATCCTGACGATCTTGCGCTGACCACGCGCCTCAACGGCGAGGTGCGGCAGCAAAGCCGCACCTCGAATCTCATCTTCAAGTGCGATTTTCTGGTCAGCTATATTTCGCACATCATGACGTTGCTGCCGGGTGATGTAATCTCGACCGGAACGCCGTCGGGCGTTGGCGAGATGAAACCGGGCGACACGGTCGAAGTCGAAATCGAGAAAATCGGATGTCTTCGGAGCATCGTCGCCGCGCCCCGCTGACCCGCGGCCGCCCGCGCGCCACCCCCGCTCCGGCGCATCGGCGCTACCGGGTAGGACGCACGCAGGATCTGGCGCCGGGCGAGTCGCAGAAGTTCATGCTGCCGATTCGCGGCACCGACGAAGAATGTTTCCTGATCAATTTTTCGGGCGCGTTTCACGCATACGTGAATCGATGCCGCCATGTGCCGATGGCGATGGACTGGGTGGACAATCAGTTCTTCGCCGAAGAAGGGCGCTACCTGATGTGCCAGACGCACAACGCCTACTACGAACCGGGCTCGGGCCAATGTATCGCGGGACCGGAATCAGCCTGCGGAAAATTTCTGTATCGGGTACCGATCGAAATCGAAGAAGGGACTATTTACGCGCGCGCCCCCGAAGAGGAGTTCGACGACTGAAAAAAGCTTCCCACTTTATTCGTATTCGTCGCCGAAATGAGCGCGCACGATACGCGCCTTCAAGTACTCGAGCGTGCCAAGATCCTCGACGATATCGCCCCCAGTGTCATAGAAGAACAGTTCTCCGTTCTTCGTACGCCCCACGGCGATTATCCACTCCAAGTCGTCTCGATCTTCGAGCAAATAGTTGATGGTCTGGGCCACACCCCGCCCGGGGATGATGGTAATTTTCGGGCGGGCGACCTTTTCCTTTTCCTGCTTGGGCATCGTTGTGAATTACCCTCGGGCGCGAAGGTACGAACCGAATGATCTACATTAAGGATGGCCCGTGATTTAAGTCAATACCGCATGCGCGGCGATCTCGGCGTGATGCGTATTGGGGAAAAAATCAAACGCGCGCACGCGCGATAATTTATAACCACGCGACGCGAGCGCCCGCAGATCGCGCGCGAGAGTTGCAACATCGCACGACACGTACACAACGCGTGCGGGCGCAAGCTTCGCGATCGGTTCGATAAGCGCGGCCGCGCCGGTCCGCGGCGGATCCAGAATCACAACGTCGGGCCGAAATCGCGCGCGCTGCAAAAAGGCCGCAAGCTCGTGCGCCTTCATCGCGGCGAATTGCGCCTCGCCGAGCCCCATCCGCTCCGCGTTGCGCGCGGCAGCCGCGATCGCAGGCGAATCCGAATCGACACCGATGACCCTCGCGCCGCGCCGCGCGGCCGGGATGCTGAAATTTCCGGAGCCGCAAAACAGATCGAGCAGCTTCGTCCCCGGCGCCGGCGCCGCCATCGCCATCACCTCCGCCACCAGGCGCAAATTCTGCGCGCGATTCACCTGGCTGAATAAATCCGCACCCGCGCGAAGGATGACGCCCGGCTCGATCTCCGCGTCGATTTCAACTTCGCCCAGAACCACGCGAAACTCACCCGCGCGCAACACGATTCCCGCAATCCGCGCGTCGGACGCAAGCGCGCGGCGCGTTCGCTCGATCTGCTCGACACCCGCCGGCTTCTTCAGATGGCCGACCAGCACCGTACGACTGTCATTCGCCGCAACTGCCTCGATCTCGATGAGGTCGCGCGCCAGCACCCGCGCCAGGATCGACGGCATCGCGATACTGTCCTCTCCGACCAGGCAACGCTCGATCGCGACCAATTCGTTGCTGCCCAGTTCGAAAAAGCCAAGCGCGCCACCGCGCCCAACCCGGAGCCGTATCCGTGCGCGGTATCCAAATTCGGCTGGCGCCGGCTCGACTAGACCGGCCGGATCGATCTTGATGCCAAGCGCACGGCTGAGTTCCCGGGCAATCAGCTCGGACTTCAGCCACACCTGCGCCGGGTACTCGATCTGCTGCCAGTCGCATCCTCCGCAGCGCGGCAGATAAGGGCAGGGCGTGGCGCGGCGCGCGGCGCCGCCCGCAACGATCCGTTCGATCGAACCCAAGCTATAGTCGCGCCGCTCGGAACGTACCGCGACTTCGAGGCGATCTCCGGGCGCCACGTTGGGCACCATGATGGTCTTGCCGTCGCGATGCCCCAAGCCATACGGCCCGAGCGTCATCCCGGTGATCTCGATCTCCGCCATAGCAATCTCTAATCGCACGGCCTTTGCGCCTGCCCTTTACTTCGCTGATTTTGGCGCTATCGGCCTCGTTTCGTGAACAATATAATCGATTGAGCGGGTTGAATCGCCGCGCCCGAGTTCCTGGACCTTTTGATAAGGTGATCATCTTGGCGAGAGCAGGTGCCCTGTCGGAAATTATCGAGCGTAACTTCGCCGTCGACGAAGCGGCGCGCCTTAAATTGTTCGCCGACCGGCTTTTTGCGCACGAGCCGCACGACCGCGTCGATCATTCTCCGCCCGACCACTACCTCGCCTCACTGAAGTCGGCCTATGCCTTCTTTCTCCGACGCTCGGAGCCGATCGCGGTGTCGGTTGCGGGTGCGCCGGATGCCGCCGGCGTCACGATCGTGGAAACCGCGATGCGTGACTGCCCGTTCATTGTCGATAGCCTGCTTGCCTACTTTCATGAGCTCGGCGCGCCCGTGCTTGCGATGCTGCATCCGATCTACAAGCTCACGCGCGACGCCGAGGGCGGTATCGTTTCGTTCGAGCAGGCGTCATCAGGCGAGCATAGCGAATCTCTGACCTACACCGAACTGGAACTCGCGCCGTCCGCCGCCGACAGCGAGCGGATCGCGCGCGAGGTGCGCAACGTTCTGGTCGAGGTGCGGCAGGCCACCGACGACTTCGAGCCGATGACCGCGCGCGCGTTGCAGATTTGCGAAGAGACCGCCGCCAACCGCGAGTTGGTGGACGTGCGCGATCTCCTGCGCTGGCTGGTGCAGGGTGGCTTCGTTTTTCTCGGCTATCGCCATTACGATCTTTCCGGTGACGGCTCCGCGGCGAAGTTTTCAGTGCGGGCCGGCAGCGAACTCGGCATCATGCGCGATCACGATGAGTCGCGCTTTCGCAGTGCCGGCTCGCTCGATGAAATCGCGCCCGCGCGGCGCAAGCTGTTCTTCGATGGGCCGCCGCTGGTGATCGGAAAGACCCTCGCGCAATCCGCTGTGCATCGCCGCGCCCCGATGGACAGCGTGACGATTCGCCGCATCAACGCCGCCGGCCGCGTGGCCGGCTTCGACCATTTCGTCGGATTGTTCACCTCCAAAGCCTACGCCGAGGAGGCGCAGCACATCCCGACTCTGCGCGCCAAGCTGCACGCGGTACTCGAAGCGGAAGCCGCGGTCCAGGGCTCGCACGACTACAAGGAGCTGGTGAGCGCCTTCAACAGCTTCCCGAAGGATGAGCTGTTTCGCGCGCCGGTTTCCGAGCTGCGCGCGCAATTGCGCGTCATCATGGACGTAAAAAACGAAGCCACGGTGCGATTGTGCGTGCTCAGCGACGCCTACCGCGGCAACGTAATCGCGATGGTCGTAATGCCGCGCGAGGCGTTCTCGGCACGCGTGCGCCAGCACATTCAGGACCTACTCGCCGCGGGACTTGGCGGCACGCTCATCTATTTTTATGTGGCGCTGGGCGACAGCTACACCGCGCGGCTGCATTTCTGCTTCGCCGCCCCGCCGCCCAAGGCGCAGAAGATAAAGGATCTCGAAACCGAGGTCGCCCGCCTGGCGCATCGATGGCAAGAGCGCCTTATCGAGCGGCTGGTCGAAAAATTCGGCGCGGCAAGCGGTCGCGCGCTTGGCAAGCGATGGTCGGGCGCCTTTAGCGACGAATACCGCGCCGCGGTGCCCGCACAGCGCGCAACCGGGGACATCGAGCGGATCGAAGAAATGATTCGAACCGGCGCGACGTTTCATGTGAAACTTGGGCGCAACTCGGCGGTAAACGAAAACGCCGACGAGCTGCGGATGCTGGGAGTCGGCGCGCCGCCGATGCTCTCAGATCTGATGCCGATGCTGCAAAACTTCGGCATCAAGGTTCTGGCGGAAGAATTTCACACCTTCCGACCCGAGATCGAGGGCCGCCTTGCGGTCGCATACGTGCAGGCGTTTTCGGTCGAAGGCCCCGACGGACAGCCGCTGCGAAAATCTCCAGGCGCGGAAACGATCGCGGACGCGATCGCGGCGGTGCGTGCCGGCCGGGCTGAAGACGATCCGCTGAACGCGTTGGTGGTTGCGGCAGGATTACAGTGGCGCGAGGCCGCATTGCTGCGCACCTATCTGGAGGCCTCATTCCAGATGCGTCTTGCGCCCGCGCGTCCCGCGATCCGGCGCCTGCTGCGCAACTATCCGCCACTCGCGCGCGCGATGTTTGAATTGTTTGCCGCGCGGCTCGATCCTGATCGCGAGGACGATCCGGCTAAAACCGCCGAGCTGCGGGCCGCGTATATCAATCAATTGGGTTCGATCGAGAACATTGCCGACGACCGCGCGGCGCGGATGCTGCTGGCGATGCTCGAGGCGACGGTGCGCACCAATTTCTTCTGCGCGATGCCCGAACCTGATCCGTATATCGCGCTCAAGTTCGAGAGCGGCAAAATCCCCGGCCTGCCCGACACTGCGCCGCTGTACGAGATTCACGTGAACAGCCCGCGGATGGCAGGATGCCATCTGCGCGCGGGCAAGGTCGCGCGCGGAGGGATCCGCTTCAGCGATCGACCCGACGATTTTCGGACCGAGATTCTCGGGCTGATGAAAACGCAGACGGTCAAGAACGCGATCATCGTGCCGATCGGCTCCAAGGGTGGGTTCGTCGTCAAACACGCCGCTGAGAATGGCGCGTCCGGAGTCGAGGCGTACAAGACACTGATCCGCGCGATGCTCGACTTAACCGACAACCTCACGGATCACGGCATCGCGCATCCGCCACGGGTCAAGGTGCTCGACGCCGACGGCCCGTACCTGGTGGTCGCGGCTGACAAGGGCACCGCGGCGTTTTCAGATATCGGAAACGGAATCGCGCTCGAGCGCGGCTTCTGGCTGGGCGACGCTTTCGCGTCGGGCGGCGGGCATGGCTTCGATCACAAAGCGATGGGAATAACCGCGCGCGGCGCGTGGGAATCCGCGCGGCAGCATCTGCGTGAAATCGGCCGCGACCCCGACCGCGGCCAGCCGATCACGATGACCGGAGTCGGCGACATGTCGGGCGACGTGTTCGGCAACGGGCTGCTGCGCTCGCGTAACGTCGCGCTTATCGCGGCGTTCGACCATCGCCACATCTTTATCGATCCCGCGCCCAATCCCACCGCGAGCTTCGACGAACGCCGGCGGCTCTACGATCTGCCGCACTCCGCATGGTCGGACTACAATCCGGCGCTGATCAGCAAGGGCGGCGGCGTATGGCGCCGCGGACTGAAGCGGGTTGAGCTCAGTCCGGAGGCGCGCACGGCACTCGGAATCGACGACGCGGCGCTCGACGGCGAGAGTCTGGTCCGCGCGATTCTGCGCGCGCCGGTGGACATGCTCTACTACGGCGGCATCGGCACTTACGTCCGCGCAACCGACGAAACCGACGAACAGGTCGGCGACCACGCCAACGACGGATGCCGGATTGCCGCCGCCGGGCTGCGTGCGAAAATAGCCATCGAAGGCGGCAATCTCGGCTTCACTCAGAAGGCGCGCATCGAGTTCGCGCTCGCGGGGGGACGGATCAACACTGACGCGATCGACAACTCCGCTGGTGTCGATACTTCCGACCACGAAGTCAATCTCAAGATCTTGCTCGATCCCGAGGTCGCGCGCGGCACGCTTACCTTCGACGAACGCAATCGGATGCTGGCCGGACTCGCCGGCGAAGTCGCCGAAAGCGTCCTGCGCGACAATCGCGATCAGGCGTTTTTGCTTTCGCTCGAACAGATTCGAAGCCGCACCCAGGTCGATGTGTTCCGCGAACATCTTCAGGCGATCGAAGAGCGCGGACTCTTGCGCCGTCATGAGGCTCTCCCCACGCACGAGGCGCTGCGCGAGCGGCACGCGCGCTTCGCGGGCCTGGTCCGGCCCGAGCTTGCGCTATTAACCGCGTACACCAAAATCGATCTCGTGATGCGGCTCGAGGATGCGACGTTGACCGCCGATCCGCATTTGGTCGATCGCTTTTTGGTTCCGTATTTCCCCGCGTCAATCGCGCAGCGCTTTGCCGCGTCGATCCCGAGTCATCGCTTGCGCCGTGAGCTTATCGCCACGCGGCTCGTCAACGAGATGGTGGATCTGATGGGTTCGACCTTTGTTTTTGGGATTGTCCGCGACCATGCATGCACGGCGGAGGCCGCCGTGCATGCATGGCTCGTCGCTTCTGAAGTGCTCGCGGTCCGGACGCGCGCACAGCGGATTCGTGCGATTACTGCCACTGCCTCCGCCGATGCGGAAACCGGCGCGTTCTTTGCGCTCGAAAGTTCGGCTGGCGCGGCTTCGGCATGGGCGCTCAGAAATTTCGCGCCGGAAGCCGCGCTCGACCCCGCGACGCGCCGCTTTCGGTCCGCGTTTGAAAGCTTGAGTTCAACTTTCGAGGAATTTCTACAGGCTGGAGAGCGCGAGCGCTTCGAGCAGATCTATCGCTATTTGCGCGCCGCCGTGACCGACGGCGATCTTGCGCACGATCTCACGCGCCTCGCTTTCGCCGATCATCTTTTGAACGTTCTGAGCGTTGCGTTCGCGCGCAAGTTGCCGCCCGAATCAGTGGCGCAGGCGTATTTCGGCTTGAGCGCGTATCTGGATTTCTCACGCCTGGAAGCCGCGGCCGTAAATTTTGAGGACGAAGATCGATGGCAACGCCGCGCCGCCCAGGAGCTGTCGGCCGAACTTCGCGCGGGGCGTCTGCAGTTGACCAACCTTGCGATCGAGGCGGGCGGCGCAGCGGCTGCGATCGAGCGTCTTGCCAACACCCGGCCGCGCGAATTTGCGGACCTGGAGCGGCTGCTTGCCGAGATCGCAACGATGCCAACAATTCCGCTGCCGGCGGTTCATGTCGCCGCGCGCGCGATTGCCCGCCTGGCCGGGAAAAATTGAAAGACCGCTCAGACCGCCGCGTCGCGCAGCGGCGCGGTAACCTGATCGTGCATCACATTGGAATCCGCTAGAGCCTCGTTACCGGCGCGCAAAATCGCAATCAGGTCCTGGTACATGCGCACTCCTGCCGCGATAAAAAACGCCGACGTCGCAAGGCTGATGCTCAACCACATCAGATTCAGCAGGATCACGATCGTCGAGACCACGCCGGTCAACTGCGCAATCGGACCGAGCAGCAGGCTCACGATCACGAATGCGCCGATCGCCCACGAATTGTAGCCCGACCATACCGCCAGGAAGACCACGACGCGCGACGCGACCCGATAGAACCGCTTGCGCATCAAATCGCGGCTGAACAGCAGCGCGTGAAAACTATTCTGGCCGTCGAAAACCAGCGCGTACTCTGCAAAATACAGCCACAGGTAAACGATTCCCGCTCCGACCAAAAGCGCCAGCCGCGCGATCGAGATGAGCACCGAGACGAATGGATAGTCGGTTCCGAGGTTGACTTCGAGCGCCAGCACCGCAACGAACGGCGCCAGCAACTGAAGGAACGCAATCCACAGATACGGAAGCGCGATTCGGGTGGCGTTGACGTAAACCGCAATCGTTTCCCCGATTACGCTGCGCGCGCGTTCTCCGGTTTGAATCCGCTTCAACTCGACCAACACCACCAGCGACGCCACCAGCGAAATCAACGCACCCGTCGCGCGCATTGCGTAGATGAACCATTCGGGATACGGCGGCGGCAGCGCCGTGGCCGCAGGATGGTACGGCGCCTGCGTAAGGAAGTAGCCGACCGTAGTCCCGCCCGCGCCAAGCGAGCTTGCGAGACGATGCTGCAGGTTAAGCGCCTCAGGCAGCAGGCACATCGACGCCAGCACTATCAGCGGCGCGAGCACGACGGCAAGATTTATCCAGTTGCCGCGCAGGTCGTTTACCGCATTGGCCAGGTAGATGAAGCTGCTCTTGATTCGCTGCTGCGCCATCGTGCGTAAGAACTTGTCATCGCGCTAGCGTCGAAACAAGTACGGACGCAATCGCGCGGTTGCAGCGCTGCAACTCGATGCTTGGCGATTGCCCGAAGCGGTCTGTTCCAGCTACGGTTGAAGGCGTTCGCGCGCTTTCAGCGCCGCCCAGTTTGATGGAGCATCGCGATGCCCGATGACAATCGCAAAGCCGCACTCGAGCTTGAGGACAAAATGCTCCGCCGCCTGCGTTTCCTGGTCGATCTGACTTTCGCCACACTCGCGCAGGATCCCGATCTGACTCTCGAAGAGGGCTGGCAACACGTCATCGCGCTCAAGGGCGCGGCGGTCGCGATGTTTCCCGGCAAGGACGACACCTTCGATCTGATTTATCTGCCGCGTTTTTCGCGCCTGCTGGCAGAGCGCTTCCGCGCGAACTGATCACCGCGATTCGTATGATGAAGACTCTGAGCGGCGAGATTGCCCGCACTGACGGTTCCCTTACTCGCGGGCAGATCACCTTCTCGGAAAAGATCGTCGAGGTTCATGAAGGCCCCGCCGCCGGCAACGACTACATCTTGCCCGGGCTCATCGACTTGCAGGTCAATGGCTCGCACGGCATCGACGTGATGTCCGCCGACGCGGCCGCGCTGCGCACGCTCGGAGAAGAGCTCGCGCGCGAAGGCACCACGGCATGGCTGCCGGCGGCGGTGACCGCGCCAATCGAGCGAATCGAGCGCGCACATCTCGCGATTGCCGAGGCACTCGCGGCGGCAGCGGCGGACTCCGCCGCCGCGCGCGACTCCGCCGCGATTCTCGGGATGCATTTGGAAGGTCCCTTCATTTCCTCGCGGCGGCTCGGCGCGCATCCTCCGCTGAACCGCGAACCGCACGGCGATGAATTCGAACGCGCGTTCGCGATGCGCGCGCTTAAACTGATCACGCTCGCACCCGAGTTGCCGGGCGCCCTCGATGCGATTCGCCGCCTTGTCGCACGCGGAGTCGCGGTCTCGATTGGGCATACCGACGCGACGCTGGAGGAAGCTCACGCCGGAATCGGGGCGGGTGCGCGAATGTTCACGCATCTGTACAACGCGATGCGCCCGCTCGGGCATCGCGACCCCGGCGTGATCGCGGCTGCGCTTGCGAAGTCGGAGGCGCGTCCCGCGATCATCCCCGACGGCGTGCATGTGCATCCGGAGATGCTGCGGCTGGCATACGTCGCCCGCGGCATGAAAGGACTCGTCATCACGTCCGACAAAGTTGCACTTGCGGGCACCGCACCCGACGCGGCGCTCGAGGTCGGGCGCGCACGCGCGAAAATCGATCGCGGCGCCGCGCGTCTGGCTGACGGCACTCTGGCCGGAAGCATCATTAGCATGCTCGACGGCGTGCGCCTAATGGTGCGCGAGGTTGGCGTGCCGGTTTCCGAGGCGACGGTGATGGCCGCGACCAATCCTGCCGCGGTGGGCGGGTTCACGGATCGCGGACGGCTGGACCCTGGAACGCGCGCGGATTTGATCGTGCTCAACCGGGCGCTAGAGTTGAAGGCGGTGTTCATCGCGGGCCGCGAGCTCCGCTGAATCATCGCCACGCGCGAGCGCGGCAATCCCCCTGAGCGAACGGGAGCATCCGATGCCCTTGAACAAGGCCTGCGTGGGCCGCAAGTACCCTCCGATCACGAACGAGGTCACGACCGATGCGATACTCGCGTACGCGCGCGCCTATAATGAAGACAACCCCGCCTTCTTCGATGGGAACCGGCCGGGCGGAATCGTTGCGCCGCCGATGTTTGGCGTCGTCGTCACCTGGAACGCGTTGATGGGAGCGGTGATGGATCCAGAGCTCGGCGCCGACCTCTTGCGCCTGGTGCATGGCGAACAGGACATGCGGTTCCTCGCGCCAATTCGACCGGGGGACAAGATCACCGCGCGCGCAAAAATTATTTCGATCGAACCCAAAGCGACCGGCGAAACGATGGCGATCGAACTCGGCGCCGACAATCAAAAAGGCGAGCCGGTCCAGAGGATTATGTTCGGCGTCTTTATCCGTGGCGGCAACCGGCGCGCCGCTGTTGCCGAGGCGCACGGAGTTGAAGCCGGGCGCAGAGTGCCGCTCTTCAGCGTCGCGCAAAAGATCGATCCCGACCAAACCGCCCGCTACGCCGCGGCTTCGGGCGACAGAAATCCGATCCACGTTGACGAGAACGTCGCGAAAATGGCGGGTCTGCCGGGAATAATCGTGCATGGGCTGTGCACGATGGCGTTTACGTCGAAGGTCGCGATCGACAAATTGTGCAGCGGAGACTCCGAACGCCTGAAACGTCTTGCAGTCCGGTTCTCGCGCCCGGTGCGGCCGAACGAAACGATCACAACCAAAGTCTGGAATGACGGCGAACGCGACGGCCGCAAGATTTTTGCTTTCGAGACTTTCAATGCCAACAACCAGGCTGTCATCAAGAGCGGTATCGCCGAAGTCGCGGCCTGACTCCCGGCGCGCGACGCAGCCATCACCGTGAAAATCACGCTCGGCCTGTCGCTCGCGCTAAGCGGAAGATACGCCCCGATGGGGCGGCAGGCCGAAGCCGCGCTGCGCCTGTTCGTCGCGGATACGAATGCGGGTGGCGGCGTGCGGCTTGGCAGAGCCGGTGCGGAAGTCGCGCTGGATTGTATCGACGATCAAAGCAATCCCGCGCGATGCGCCGAGATCTATCGCACGCTGGTAGCCGACAATCGCGCCGACCTCCTGCTCGGCCCGTACTCGAGCAATCTCGCGGCGCGTGCGGCTCCGATCGCCGAAACCGCTGCGCGCGTATTTATCAACCACGGCGGCGCCGCCGATTCACTCTACGATTGCGGCTATAAAATGATTGTCGGCGTCCCCTGTCCCGCGAGCGAATACCTGACCGGTTTTGTGCGGCTGGTCGCGTCGATGAAGTTCTGGCGCAAGCGAATGGCAATTATCGCAACCCGCACTCCTTTTGCGCGCGCCGTCGCCGGCGGAATCGAGCGCGCCGCAAAGGATCGCGTCGCGCGTCGCAAAGGAGTCCGCGTGCGGGTAAAATGGAACGGTAAATTCGATTCGATTCGCACCCCCGATACGCTGTTTCCCGCGCTGCGCCGAAACCGCGTGAACGCTCTGGTCAGCGTTGGCAGCTACGAGCACGACCTCGCCGTGATGCGCACCGCAACGATTGACCAGCGCCTCAACATTCCGGTACTCGCGTGCGTGGCCGCGGGAGTCGCGCGCTTTCGCGACGACCTTGGCGAAAGCGCCGAGGGAATCGTCGGTCCGAGCCAGTGGGAGCCGGACGCCCCCATCAGTCCCAGTCTCGGGCCGAAGCCGCGCGAGTTCGCGCAACGGATGCTCCGTGACGCGGGCGTGGCTCAACCCGACTATACTGCGGCGCAGGCGTATGCGGCCGCGATGCTTGCGGGGGCGGCGATCGAAGCGGCAGGATCGCTCGATCAAAATCGGATTCGCACCGCGTTCTCCGATCTGCGCGCGACGACGATGCTCGGCGAGTTTGCGATCGAACCATCAAGCGGCCGGCAGATCGGGCATCGCCCGATGCTGGTGCAGTGGCACGGCGGGCACAAGGTCATAATCGAAGAGGAAGCGGGTGAAGACACCGGCACGCTCGAAATTCCCGCCGGATGGCGGCTGATCGCGGCGGGAATCGAGAGGCTGCGATTGAATCGCGGTTCTGACGAAGACGAAACCAAGGGCGATAACGGCGATGAGCGCGCCGGCGAGAATGGAGACAAACCCGGGAAGGACCGCAGGCAAATCGATGAGCGCAAAAAAGACTGAGCGCGAACAACACGGCGGAACTTTGGCGATCGGCCTGATGTCCGGGACCTCGCACGACGGCGTGAGCGCCGCGATCGTGAATATAAATGAGCGGATACGGCCGCCTGCGCGCGCGATTCATTTTCGGACCTATCCATACTCGGCTGGCTTTCGTGCGCGCCTGCTCGCCGCGACTGCCGGCACAGCGGTCGGTTCAGGCGAGCTATCGGCGCTCAATTTCGAGCTCGGACGCGCATTCGGCCGCGCCGCGATAGCGGTGGCGCGCGGCGCGCGAATCGCCCTCTCGCGAATCGACTTTATCGGATCGCACGGGCACACGTTTTTTCACCGGCCTCCGCGCCTCGCAGGACGCGGCGCAACCGCGTCGACGCTTCAGCTCGGCGAGTCGGCAGTGATCGCCGCGATGACCGGGCGCCCAGTCGTCGCCGATTTTCGTCCGATGGACATCGCTCTCGGCGGCGAGGGCGCTCCACTGGCGCCACAGGCCCATCTATGGCTCTTCGCCGACGCCAGGCGCGGCCGAGTGATTCAGAATATCGGCGGAATCGGCAACGCGACCTACATTCCGGCCGGAGCGCGGCTCGGAAATCCCAACTTGATCGCATTCGACACCGGGCCCGGCGTCGGACTCATCGACGCGCTCGTAAACCAGATGACGGGCGCGAAGATACGGATGGATCGCGGCGGAAAAATCGCGGCTAGAGGCCGCGCGAACGAGCCGATGCTGGCGGCGCTGATGCGCAATCATTATTTTCGCCGGCGTCCGCCAAAATCGACCGGACGCGAAGAATTCGGTCTGCCGTATCTTGCGGAGATTCGGAGCACTGCGAAGACGATGAACGTGCGCGGCGACGATCTGCTGGCGACGGTCACAGCGCTGACCGCTCGATCGATCGCCGAATCCGTCCGCCGCTTTATCGCGCCGCGCGGACGCGTCGATCAACTCATTGCGACGGGCGGTGGCGCGCGCAATCCCACGCTGATCAAGATGCTCGCACGCGAGATGCCAAGCCTCGAGGTCACGACCGCCTCGAAGGTCGGCGTTGACGGCGACTCGCTGGAGGCGGTTGCGTTCGCGATTCTCGGCTACCAGATGCTGCGCGGGCGGCAAGGAAATATCCCGAGCGTGACCGGCGCCAGCGCCCCGGCCATTCTCGGCAAACTCACGCTCCCTCCGCGCGTGTCGTAATACCTGAGCGTTATCCGAAGTAAGCGACGACGATCAGCAGGTTACCGCGACAAATGCGAACAGCAGGACAACCCGGCTGAGACGATTCAACCGCCGTGCGCGTTCGAGGTACCCAGGCCGCCCCGTCACGTGCTCGGGTCGTCCACGCACAGTAGCGCGGCCATGATTGCGGCGAAGACGAGTCCGCAGCCTGCGACAATTTTTTCGGCTTCAAAAGCTGCGCTTGTCTTCCGGGGGAGCGCTGCCCGCCCTCTTGGCCGATTCGAGCGCGGTCGAATGGAAGATCCCGTGCGCCATCGTCGAGGTTTCCGCGTCCGCGCGCGCCTGATAGATCCTGGAGCGCGCCTCGTGCGCCGGTTTGTCGTCCGGCGCGGCGGCGACCGCCCAATCCGCAAGATGCGCTGCCAGCGCAAGATCGCCGGCACTCAATTTTTCGAGCGCACGCGCAACGACCTTGTCCACTCCGCCCGCCAGCGATGCGATCTCCCGCGCACGCGCGGCCTCGGTCGCGGGCTTCAGATGAGATGGCGTGCCGTCATACCATCCGCCCTCGAGCCGCCAGATGTTGCGCACGATAAACTCCGGATCGTCATAGACTGGCTGGAGATACGCTTTGCCGGCAAGATTCTCGGGCACCTTGACCGAATGAATTACCTCATCAAGCGTCGCGCCGGCATTCATCATCGCAACTGCCTCATCGTAGAGGCTCTGCAGAAACTCCGCGGTGTCGTTCAGCACGTGCCTGACCCGAAGCGCGCCGAAGACGGGATAGCCGTGGCCGGGCAACAGAACCTCGGCGCCGAGCTTCGCCATCGTGCGCAGCGCTTCCGCCCATTCGCGCGCGTAGCGCTGCGCTTTCTGCGGATTGCCGGCATTGGGCGCGGCCCAAATAATCAGATCGCCGGTGCATAGCACCTTGCGCTGTGGAATATAGACCCAGCAGTGATCGTCGGTTTCACCGCGCGCGTGGTGGCATTCGAACTTGTGATCGCCGGCAACCACATTCAACTGATTATCGAAATAGGTATCGGGATAAACATACTCGGCGGGAAACGTCGACGGACGGCTGAACTGCCGCGTGTTGATGACGTTGTTGTAGCCTTGGGTCCGCTTGTAGCGATCAAACCGCGCGGCCACGCCTTTTTGTCCGACGATTCGCGGGCGCGCGAGATTGCGGCTGCGCGCTTCCTCCAGGATCGCGGGCGTGCCGCACGCATGATCGACATGGCCATGCGTATAGATCGCGGTATTGACGCGATCAGGCGAGAATTTGCGCAGAAGCTCGAGCGTCGCCTTCTGATTGAAGTACGCGCCGGTGTCGATCATCACCAGCCCTTCGCGAGTCTTCACCGCCGTGACGTTCGCGAACCACCGGTAGAACATCACGCCGTCGGCGACCTCTTCGTACTCGCCGGTTGGCAACAGCGGGTGAAATTCGCGAGTGGTTATTTCGCCGTTGAAAAGTTTTTCAGCCTGATCTCTTATCGCGCCCATGGTAAAACTTCTGCTCCAGGATATAGGCGCGGATTATCCGCCGCATCCGCGAGCGCGTGCAACGGGGCTGCTTGCCGGGGCGATCGGTTGCGTGATCGGCGGCTAGCCGTCCTTGGGTTCGTTTTTCCATTCTTCAGGATAGAGCAGCAGTAGATCCTGACCGAGCGTTCGCACCAGAAAGCGCTGGGTCTCTCCGATCGCGCGCTCGAGCGCGCGCCCGCCAATCAGCCAGTGGCCGCGGCCCTGAACCAGCGCAAGTCTGGCGCCGAGCGATTTTGCGAGTGCTCCAGTCTGCGCAGCCGGCGCGAAGATATCCGACTCTCCCGCGACAATCAGGCGCGGCGCGGCAGTGGGAGAAAGCGCGACGTCGCCGCGCGCGATTGCGAGTGCGAGCTTCGCGCTCTCGGGCACGAGCGCGCGAATTATCGCGTCGCGCTGGAACGGATCGGCGTCGGCGACGAATTCAAACAGGATGCGTCCGCGCGGGGGAGCGATTATTCCGCGGCGCCATACGAAAAATTTTGCGGCGAATCCGGAGACAAGTGCCGAGCGCAAACCCGGCACCAGCGGCGCCAGCGCGACTGCGGCTTTTACGTCCGGACGTTCGGCGAGTTTGAGCGCGGCCAGACCGCCGGCGCCGTGACCGACGACGATCGCGCCACGGCCGAGAGCGTCTAGCGCTTCGCCGGCGAGCGCAATCAGATCGGCGAAAGAAAATTCCGCAAGCCGCGGAGTTTTGTCCGACCCGATCGCCGCGCGCAGATCGGGCGCGTAAACCTCCCATCCGATGGTGGCGAAATATCCGCGTACGACGCCCAGATGGCGCACGCTCGTGAAGAGCTCGGGAATCAGAACGATCGGCCACGCGAACTTGAGCGGTTCAGGCCGCTCGACCGCGCAAGGAAAGCGCCCGAGTTGTTCGTCCACGCGGCCCTCAGGCGGCGCGCGCCTGCCGCGCCATCATCCGCGCGAACCGGAACGACGGAAAGCCGCCGCTGAGCGCCATCTGGCCAAACCGCGCCATCTCGAGCGCGGCCCAACTCTCGCGTTGCGCGACAATCTGCGCCGCGTGCGCAATCGGATCGGCTGTCAGGCCACGAGAGGTTTTCACGCTGGCGGAGTAATAGGGCATCAGCAGCCGGTCGCGGCGAGCCGCGAATTCGCTCATCGCGGACGAGTCGATCACGCGGCCGCTTCGCGCCGAGAACCAATCGGGCGCAAGTTCGCCGACGATTTCCGCACTCATCAGCGCGAGCGAATGTCCCTGCCCAAACAAAGGATCGACATGCAGGCCCGCATCTCCGACCAGCAGCGCGCCGTCGGCGATCGGGATGCGATAAGTGTTGGACAATATCCCCGACGAATAAATCTTGCCGGATGAACGCCCGCCTTCGACGATCGCGCCGACCGCGAACGAGCGCGCGAGCTCGCGCTTCAGATTGCCTTCAAGATCGGTGCGGAACGACCGCATTTCATTTGCATCGAACGCGACCGCGGCGACCACGCGTCCGTTCTCGCATCGGCACAGGATCGATCCCTGGCCCGGTCCGGCGTCGAGCTCGGTGACCAGGTCGTCGCCGAAGCGCGCCGAGCTGACGTCGTCGTAATAGGCGTAGTAGTAGGCGCGCGCGCACGGAACTTCGGTGCGCTTGAAGGCGCCGAGCTTGGCCTCGGCGATCTTCGCGACGGCGCTGCGCATCCCGTCGGCGCCGATTACCAGCGCCGCGTGAAATTCGTGAGATCCGGTTTCGTCCTCGCCGCGGATCCCCGCGATCGCGCTGTCTTCGATCACGAAATCGGTCAACCGGAAACGCTCCCGGACGATCGCACCCGAATCGCGTGCGAGCGCAAGCATCGCGGCGTCCATCGGCATCCGCCCGAAGCAGAACCCGCGCAGGTCTTCACCTTCGGACGCGAGATCGACCGCGTAATCATAACCGGGCCCGAGCACACGCATCCGTTGGTAGCGCCGCGCACCGGCGCGTTCCAGATGCTCCAGCGCCTTCATTCGGGCCAGCACCCGCGTGCCGCCGGCGAGGACGATATGCGTGGAAATTGTGTCAGATGGAAATGCAGCCTTATCGACCAGCAGGATTCTGAGTCCGCGGCGCGCCAGCGCAATCGCAGTCGCGCTTCCAGCCACACGCGCACCCACAATAATCGCGTCGAAGGGGGAATCCGGATGGTTCATCAAGCACTCGCGCAAAAATCTCGAACTTCACGCAATGATTAGGTGCGCGGCGGCGCCGACGCAAGCATCGCGCAAAAAGAAAGAGCCCCCTGTTACGGGGGCTCTCTCGGTTTACGAGGCGTAAACGCCTCGGCTCATTCCAGCAGCTAGCCCGGCATCGATAGCCAGCCTCCGAGGGGTTAAATCCCGGAGGAAAACTTGTGGCTAGTTACTTCTTCTTCTTTTTGCCGGCTTTCTTCTTCATACCGCTCTTAAGCTTTGACTTGGATTTGGTGGCCCGCTTAGGGGCCTTCTTCTTCACTGGCATAGACACCTCCTCTCAATCGGCAACTGCTGGATAAGCACCCTGAACTAATGAGTGGTCTAATCTTCCCCACCCCTCGATCCGCATTATAGAAATGCGTTATTACAAATGCAATAGGGTAAGACAGATTTTATAAAGAAATTCTAAAGTCGGCACGGACCGCTGATCCAATACGTTTTCCGACTTTAGAATGGCGTTCAAAACAAGAGCTCTTGAACTACCTCCCCGGCCTCCTTTACCATTAGGCAAATGAGTCGGTTAAGCAACTACCTGCGGCGACAATGGCTCTGCCTAATCCTGAGCGGGATACTCATAGTGTTGGGCTTGAGCCTTGCGATGGGGCCGCTAGGGCCGCGCGACCTGCTGGCGCTGCGCGACAGGCGGCGTGTGCTCGAGGCGCAAAACGCGGAACTGCTCGCACGCAACGCATCACTCAGAACGGGCGTTCAGAACCTTGGTTCCAACGATCGCTACCTGGAACATCTGATTCGCCGCGAACTCGGATTCGTTCGCTCGGGCGAGTTGGTGTACAAATTCACCGGCGCCGGCGCGTCGGCCGAGCACTAGAAAACCGATCTCGGCAACAGGCGATACTCGCGCGCGGAGCGCTCCAGCTCCGCGCGGAAATCGGGATGCGCCAATCCGATCAACGCGCGCGCCCGCTCCGGAACCGACTTGCCCTTTAAGTTAACGATCCCGTATTCGGTAACGACATACATCACGTCGGTGCGCGGCGTGGTCACGATATTCGATTCATCGATTCGCGCGACGATTCGGCTCGCGCGCCGGCCCGCGCGTTCGTAGGTGGACGCGAGGCACAAAATTGCCTTGCCTCCGGCGGAAGCATACGCGCCGCGAATGAACTGGAGCTGGCCACCGGTGCCGCTGATCTGCCGGATGCCGGCGGACTCGGAGCAGACCTGTCCGGTCAGATCGATTTGCGCGGCGTTGCAGATCGCGACCGCGTTATCGTTGCGCATGATGCGATGCGGCAGATTCGTGTAATCGACCGGTCCCGCAAAGCAGGCCGGATTGCGATCGAGAAATTTGTAAAGGCGCGACGATCCCGCGGCGAAGCAGTAGGTCATCTGATAAAGATTGTCAGCCTTGTGCGCGCCGGTGATCTTGCCGGCCTCGTACAGCGCGATGAGCGAATCAACGAACATCTCGGTGTGCACTCCGAGATCTTTGACCGCCGATCCCGCCAGCAACTCGGCGACCGCGTTCGGCATCGCGCCGATTCCGATTTGCAGGCATGCGCCATTCCTGATTTCCGGAGCGATCAGCTCCGCGACTTTCTGATCCGTGGGAGACGGCGAGGGATTCTTGAGCTCCGGCAGCACGCCCGCTCCCGCGTCGATCACCCGATCGACAGCGCTGATATGAACTCCGCATTCCAGTCCGAAAACATACGGCACGCTGGCGTCGGCTTCGATTATGACATGCTTCGCCTTTTCCGTGATCGCCTTGTGATAGGTCACCGACGGCCCGAAATTGAAATAGCCGTGGGCATCCATCGGCGCGCACTTCAGCACCGCCACGTCCACGTCGATGAAGCGGCGGTAGTCGTCGGGCGCCTCGCCGAAGTTCATCGGAATGTGATGACACAGCCCCCTGTCGTGCATCCTTCGCTCAAGGCCGGAGAAGTACCACGAAAAATAAGCCACGTGGCGTCCGTCGGGATCGGCTTCGATCGCCGCACGCGGCTTCATCGCAAGGCATCCGCGGAGTCTAACCCGCTCGAGTTCCGGGACTCGTGCGGCAAGTGCCTGATCGAACAGGTCGGGCTGGCCGAGCCCGAATCCGTACTCGACCCAGTCGTCCGACTTGACCGACGCGGCAGCCTCTTCGGCGCTTACGGTTTTTCGTTTCAGCTCTGATGCGTATGAATCCGCCATCGTTAACCTCGGTCGCGCGGCGCCACGGCTTGCAGGTCAGGGCCGCACCGGATTTTCGCGCGCGCGCGCAGTTTCATAAATGCTATCAGCCGGTCGCGGTGGCAAGCCCGCGACCGAGACTCGCTGACACTTCTACGGACCGCTTCGATAGGCTACCGTCATCGAGTCCGCGGGCCTGAAGCAATCTGAATAGCCCGTCTCAGGAGATAACCGAGTGAGCGACGCCGTTTTCGAAAGCGTATTGGCACTTCATTTGTTTGGCGTGATTTTCTGGATCGGCGGATTGTTGATGCTCGCGAGCCTGCTCGGCCGCGTGCCCGAGGAAGTCGGTCTTCCTAAAGAGCGGCTGCTCGGAACTATACGGCGGCTGTTCGAAGTCACGGTGAACCTTGGCGCCGCGATTACGATCACGCTCGGAATCGTTCTCATCCTGATGCGGCCCGAAGTTCTAACGCAGGGATGGCTGCACGCGAAGCTCTTGCTGATCGCGGTGATTCTCTTTTATCACGTGCGCTTCTACCGGCGAATTCGCTTTCTCGAAGACCATCCCAGCGCCTCGACGCACCGCGAATTCGCGGTCGTACACGGCGTTGTCAGCCTGTTGGTGCTGGCGGTCCTGCTGCTGGCGATTCTGAAGCCGTTCTAGCGAACGCCGCGCGCGATCCGTCATGAGAGCATGATAATCGGCCATCGCCAGCGCATTCGACCTCGATTTCATCGCGATGCCGCAGCATGTTCTCGCTCATGTGAGTCAATTCACCTGCCGGAAGACAGATGAAACCTCACCTGCTGAGGCAGATGGCGCCCGTCAGACGTTCCCCTGAGCACCACGCAGGTTAGAACCTGTCCTTCAACTCGCGGGTCTTGGCGAAAATTGCGACCGGATCATTTGCCAGCGACTGGTCGATCTTCTTGAGGCTCGCGCGGAGCTCGGCGCTGTCGGTGCGCAGAAACGGGTTGATCTGTTTTTCGCCGCCGATCGTCGAAGGCACAGTCCATTTGCCTTCCGCGCGCGCTTTCACTGAGGATTCGTGTCTGGCTTTGAGCGCGGTGTTGTTCGGCTCGAGCGTGAGCGCAAAGCGGAGGTTCTTTTCGGTGTATTCGTGGCCGCAGTAAACCCGCGTCGAATCGGGCAGCGCCGCCAGCCGCTTAAGCGACGCGACCATCGTGGCGGCGTTGCCCTCGAACACGCGGCCGCATCCCCCGACGAACATCGTGTCGCCGGTGAAGACCGACTCGAGTTTCGGAAAATAATACGCGACGTGGCCGTTGGTGTGAGCGGGAATTCCGATCACGCGCGCTTCGAGCGCGCCGATTCTGAGCGTGTCGCCGTCGGCGACCGGATTGGTCAGCGCGGGGATTCTGCCGTTCTCGGCGCTCGCGCCATAAATCTTGATGCCCTCGATTTTCGAGGCGATATCCTGGTTTCCTCCGCTGTGGTCGGCATGCCAATGCGTCGTCAGCACGGCGACGATTTGCACGCCCAGTCCGCGCGCGGCCGAGATGACTTTGCCGGCCTCTGCACAATCGACGACGCCACATTCCCTGGTGGTTTCATCGACGACCAGATACGCGAAGTTGTCCGAGAGCTGCGGAACAATATGAATCGCCATCGCACTTCTCCTTGGCGGTCTTCCGGCGGTCTTCCGGCGGTCTTCCGCGTCAGACCGCCGTCAGAGTCCGACGATGTTGTAGCCGACGTCGACATAAACCGTTTGCCCGGTCACGCCGCTCGAAAGATCGCTCAACAGGACGGCCGCCATCTTGCCGGCTTCTTCGATTTTCATGCCGCGGCGCAGCGGCGCGCGATTTTCAACTTCATGCGCCATCGCATGGAACCCGCTGATCGCCGACGACGAAAGGGTACGCGCAGGCCCCGCGCTGAGCGCGTTGACGCGGATATTCTTTGAACCCAAATCGATCGCGAGATAGCGCACGCAGGCTTCCAGAGCCGCTTTGGCAACACCCATCACATTGTAATTGGGAACCGCGCGGACCGCGCCAATATAGCTCAGCGTGACGATCGAGCCGCCTCCCCGCGCTTCCATCAGCGGTTCCGCGGCGCGCGCAAGTGCGACCAGCGAATAGGCGCTGATTTCGAGCGAGCGCGAGAAATTCTGGCGGCTGACGCCAAGAAAGCGGTCGCGCAAATCCTCGCGCTCGGCGAACGCAACCGCATGCACCAGCATGTCGAGTCCGCCCCACTTTTCTTTCAACTTGCCGAACACCGCGGCGATCTGCGCGTCGTTGGTAACGTCGAGCTCGCCGACTACATCAGCTTCGACTTGCGCGGCGAGCGGACGCACGCGCTTCTCTAATACTTCGCCCTGATAGGTGAGCGCAATCTCGGCGCCTTGCGCGTGCAGTTCCTGCGCGATCGACCATGCGAGACTCTTGTCGTTGGCGACGCCGACGATCAGCGCGCGCTTTTTCTCTGCGATACCCATCGTGCCTTTTCCTTATCGATCGCGCGCCGCTAGACCGCGAGTTTCATTCCATCGGACGCCATCTCGATCTTAATGTCGCGCCGATGGTTTAACACCTCGCGCCCTATATGCGTCAGCAGCATCCGATCGACCTTGAACTTTTCGCGATGCTCCGCCAACTCGGGATAGTTGAGATGGAATTTCAGATGCCTGCTCTCGAAGTAGGTGCATTCGCAGATAAAAAGATCGGCGCCCGCCGCAAGCTTCACCAGCGCGTCGTTCCATCCGGTGTCGCCCGAAAAAACTATCGTTTTGCCGCCCACTTCGACCCGGAGCGAGAGCGAGATGTCGGGTTTGGTGTGCGGACTGCGAATCGCGGTGAGCTTGACCTTTCCGATGCGCAGCGTCGAGCTCGGCTCGATTACTACGAAATGCAGCTTGGGCCTGACTCGTTCCAGGTCAAAGCCCGGGAACAAAGTTTTCATCAGCCGCCAGCATCGCGATTCGAGATTGCGCGGGCCTGCGATCGTGATTGGAGCGGCAAGTTTGCTCTCCCACATGTATTCGAGAATCAGAAACGGCAGTCCGCCAAAATGATCGCCGTGCAGATGGCTGATGACGATCAAATCAAGATTGTTGGGACGCAGCGAGAGACGCTTCATCGCGCCCAGGATCTCCGGCCCCGCTTCCATCAGGATGCGTGTGCCGGCGGCCTCGATGATGAAGCCGGCTTGCGCGCGGCCGCCGCTTGCGAAAGCGTCTCCGGTGCCAAGCACGGTGACGTTTGCGCGGCTCTTGCGCGCCGGTGCGTGATTGGAATTCATCAAACCGGACCTCATGCTAGTATCTACCATATGCCCATGCAAAATAGGCTGAGCGACAGCCGTATACCAAACAGTAAGGTGGGAAAATGACACCGCAAGTCAAGATTGGCGCCGGGTTCGGGCTGTGGCGGCTGGGGATGCCACCGGCCGAGACGATCGCGCGGGTTGCCGAGCGCGCCGAAGGGTGGGGGCTCGATTCGTTCTGGCTCTCGGACCATCTGCTCGCGCCTTCGCCGGAACTCGATGTAGTCGCCACGCTTTCGCTGATCGCATCGCGCACCGAGCGGATGAAACTCGGGCCGAGCGTGCTGCTCTTGAATCTGCGGCATCCGCTGATGGCCGCGAAGTCATTCGCGTCGCTGGATTATCTGTCCGGCGGCAGAATGGTCATGGCGGTCGGCACCGGATCGAATCTGGCCGATTACGCAGCGTGCGGAATTTCTCCGGATGGGCGGGGAAAGCGCCTGGATGAGGGAATCGAGGTGCTGCGCGCGGTCTGGAAAGATCGTCAGGCGAGCTATCATGGCTGCTTCTTCAACTTCGATAACGTGACGATTGAGCCTCGTCCTGTCGCGCGCGGCAACAACGACTTCGGCACGATGGACGTCTGGATCGGCGGCCGCGCCGAGTCGGCGTTACGCCGCACCGCGCGGCTGGGCGACGGATTTTTCGCGTCGTTCCAGACGCCCGAGGAATATGAAGCGAGCATGGCGCAAATTCGCGCCTATGCAATCGAGTACAACCGCGTCAACGCGCGAATCGAATCAGGGCTGATCCTGCTCTGCCGGGTGGCGAGTTCGCGCGATAAGGCGCTTAAGGAGATGCAGCCGATGCTCTCCGCGATGGGCCGCGGCTCCGAAGCTTTCCTTGAGCGCAGCGTGTTCGGCTCGGCTGAAGATATTGTCGCGCGACTCGGGCAGTACATCGCCAAGGGTCTCGACAAATTCGTGCTCTGGCCTATAGCCACGCCCGAAACGTGGGATCAGCAGATCGAACTCGTCGGCCGCGAAATCGCCGCCCACTATGCGCGCGCGGCATAGTCGGCTCGCGCATCTGGCCGGCGCGCTGCTGGTAGCGGCCGCCGCGATGTATGCCGCGGCAGGATGCGGCAAGCCCGCGCCGCCACCGCGGCCGCATTCGATCTACGCCAGCGCCGAGTCGGTCGAGGAAGCCTTTCGCGCTAAGAGATTTATCCTCGGCGACAGCAACACGGTCGCGATGGTGCGTCCGCTCGGGTCGCGCGACGACGCGTGGATGAAGCTGCCATTCTGGCTCGGCGTCAATATCCTGGTCCCCGGCGTCACCCAACCCAAAGAAGGAGACTACTATGTAATCAGCGAAGCGACATTGGGCAAGCCGCTCGACGCGCCGGGCGAGTGGATGATCGAAGCGGGTAGCACGCTCGTCCAACAGGAGACGGTCTTCGTGACGACACGCACGCACTACAGCGGCACCGGGAAAATTCTTCCGACGATCGTGCAATACATGGGCAAACGCGAGTTCGTCCGCGGCGACGGCAAAAAAGTCGAGATACCCGTCGTGCGCGAGGTCTCGCTGCCGATGAAATGGACGCTCGAAGGCCGGGTGCCCGAAAGCTACGCGCGGTTTCGAATCGGATGAGCCGGGCGCGAATCAAAGCATGGGCTGCCGCGGCGATAACGGTGCTCATGATCGCATGCGGCGCGGGATGCACTCCCGACAAGGCGCTGGATTTCGGCCCGACCGGCGAAATTAATACTCCGCCCCAAGATCAGCTCAGCCGCGACATTCTGCACGACTTCGACGGCAAGGATTTCACGCTCGGCGACAACGATCGCCAGGCTCAGGTTCATCTGACTGGATGGGCAGAGAATCGCCGCGTCACGATCCCGTTCTGGCTCGGGGTCAATCCGCTCTATCCGGGATTTCTGCGCCCGACGGTCGGGCATATCTATGTGATGAGCGAATCCGTCTTGGTGCGACCGCTGCGCAACAATGAATATTTGATCCGCGCGGGCTCGAAGTTGTTCAAATTCGACACGCTGCTCGAAGCGACGCGCACCCGCTATCTCGACACCGGCAAGTTGCTGCCGGTAGTGGTGCGATTCGCCGGCACCCGCGTAATCACGGTCCCAAAAGACGCGCCCACAACCGGCACGATCACCGAGAAGGTACCTGTCCTGCGCGAAGTCTCGCTGCCAATGCACGTAGACACGCCCGTGCCCGGCTACGCAAAGTTCGAGGTCGTGAAGTCCCCCGCTTGAGTGCGCGCTATCAGCCGCCGATTTCGCGGACGACTGCTGTCGAACCTTCTCTGCGCTCGCCGCTTGCCGGTTCGAAGCGTCCGCCGAGATTGTCCGCGAGAAATTTCTCCTCGCGCGCGTACCAGTCGAGCCGATTGTCGGGGCGTGCGAAGCCATGGCCCTCGTCGGAATACAGCACATATGTTGCACGGCCGCGATTCTTCGCGATCGCCTCGACGATCTGCTCAGACTCCTGCTGCTTGACGCGCGGATCGTTCGCGCCCTGTCCGATCAGCATCGGGATGCGAATCTGGTGCGCAGAGAATAACGGCGACGCGGCGGTCAGCAACTCCTTGTCCGCGGGATTGTCAGGATCGCCGCAGCGAGCCCGATAGATTCCTAGCGACGGACCCCAATAAGGTGGAAACGACCTGATGAGGCTAAAGAGATTCGAGGGACCAACCATATCAATCGCGCAGCAATAGGCCTCGGGCGTAAACGTCGCTCCTGCCAGCGACGCGTAGCCTCCGTAGGAGCCGCCCGAGATCGCGATCCTACGTGGATGCGCGATCCCCTCGCGCACCGCCCATTCCACCGCGTCGGTCAGATCATCCTGCATCGCGAGTCCCCACTTTAGATCGCCGGCGTGCAGATACTGCTTTCCATATCCGGTTGAGCCGCGATAGTTGGGCTGCAGCACCGCGTACCCACGATTCGCATAAAACTGCGCAATCGGGCTGAAGCCCCACTCATCGCGCGCCCACGGTCCGCCATGCACGAACAAAACCATTGGCAGGTTTTTCGGCGCTAACCCGGGCGGCAACGTCAGGTAGGCGTGAATCTCCATGCCGTCGCGCGCACGATAGGTGACATGCTTCATTGGCGCGAGCGCGGCCCCTGCGAGCTTCGGTTGCGTGCCGAACAGGAAGGTCGCCGCGCGCGTGGCGCGGTCCCAGGTGTAGTAGAGAGTAGGCGAATGGTCGCTCGAAAACGCGACCAACCAGACGCGATCGGCAAAGTCGCGGCTGACCACCGAGAAATCGCCGTCGGCCACCTTGTCCAGCGCTTCGAAGTCGGACTTCACGGCGGGATCGATCACGGTCCAACGATGTCGATCGGGCGCGAACGCGACCGCCTCGATCACTCGGCGGGTCGGATGAATCATTACCTCGCCGGCATCCACCACGTCACTGCCCGCGATGCCTATCTCGCGGCCGCTTGCGATTGCGCGCGAAACCACTCGAGTCTTGTCGCTACCAATCGACGTTCGCAGATGGAGCGATTTGCCGTCCTTGCTGAAGCCGAGCGGAATCACGGCGTCGTCGGGCGCCGTCGTCACGATCATGCGCCACGGCGCGTTGGTATCGTCGCGTATTCGTATTTCGCTACCGCCGTCTGGCTTCGTCACGAATGCGAGCCGTATGACAAAGTCGTCATCTGCGAGCCAGCCGCCAACATCGCCGGGATTTTCGGTGTCCAACTCGGTCGCGCCTGTGCGAATGTCAATTCGGTAAACGTCCATCAGCGCGCGATTTCGGATATTCAGCGGAACCAGGATTTTCGTCGGGAAACTTGGATTGGACGCGATCGCCTCGGCACGCACGCCCTGCCATGGCGTCAGGTCGCGGACATTGAGGCTCTCCAAGTCAACCGCGAACACATGGAAATTCTCGTCGCCGTCGGAATCCTGTCCATACAGGATAGTGTTGGAGTTCCAGGCCCAGCCGTAAAGTGTAATACCGCGCTTCCGGTCGGCGGTGACGATCTTCGCGTCGTCCTTGCCGATAGTCTGCACCCACACCTGCAATACGCCACGCGGGTCAGGCGCTACGTACGCGAGAGACTTCGCATCGGGCGAGATAGTCGGCAGTGCCCGCTCGGGATTCCCAAGCAACAACTCACGCGGAATCAGCGGCGGCAGCCCATTCGTCGTTGTTTTGTCGTTAGCCATTCGCTGCTCCTGCGCAAATTCATGGGTTCGTTTCGTCCGCGTCCTGCAGGGTTGCGGTGGGGAGGATTTCGGCGGGGAGATCGTCGAGGAAACGCGAGGCGCGACCCATCATGTAGCCGTTCATGCGGTCGAACATATAGATCGGATAGGTCAGGTAGAGCTCGTCGCGGGCGCGCGTGCTCGCTACGTACATCAGGCGGCGCTCCTCTTCGATCGATTCTTCATCGACGCTCATCGGGCCGGGGAAGCGTCCGTCCGCCGCCCAAATCACGAACACGACGCGCCATTCGAGACCCTTGGCCGAATGGATCGTGCTGAGCGTCAGGAACTCATCCTCCGGACCCTCGGCCAGGATACCGCCGAGGGAATCACTCGGCGGCTCGAGCGCCATGTCGGCGAGCATCGTCTCGAGACTCCGGTACCGCTCGGTGATGTTCTGAAAGTGCTCGAGGTCGCGCTCGCGTTTCGGAAAATCGTCGGGATACGCCTCGCGCATCAGCGGCAGATAGTATGCGAGCGTCGCCGCGATCTGCTCCGCCGGCCGCTTCGACTCGCCGCGCATTTCTGTCAGCAGCGCGCCGAGCTGCGCGTAGCCCGACGACGCGCCGCCGCGTCCTCCGGATTGTCCCATCCGCGCGAGCTCACGTTCAGGAGCATCGGAAGTCACCAGCGCCTCGACCGTACGCTCCGCGGTGCGATGCCCAACTCCGCGCACCAGCATCAGCGCGCGCAGCCATGAGACCGCGTCGGCGGGATTTGCGACGACGCGCAGATGCGCGAGCACGTCTTTGATATGCGCGGTTTCGATAAACTTGAATCCGCCGCGCTTGATGAACGGAATATCGCGGCGCTGGAGCTCGAGTTCGAGATCGAAGGAGTGAAAGCTCGAGCGGAACAGCACCGCCATCTCTCCCAGCTCCACGCCTTCTTCACGTAGCTCGAGGATGCGCTGCGCGACAAAGCGCGACTGCATGTGCTCGTCCTGCGCGCGCACCAGGATCGGCCGGAAATCGCCGCGGCGCGAGGTAAATAAAATCTTGGTGTACTTCTCAGCCGCCCGCGAAATCACCTCGTTGGCGACATCCAGGATTCCCTGCACCGAACGGTAGTTCTCTTCGAGCTTGATCACGCGGGCGCCGGCGAACAGCTCGGGAAAATCCATGATGTTGTGAAAGTTCGCGCCGCGGAATGAGTAGATCGATTGCGCGTCGTCGCCCACCGCCATCACGTTGCGATGCCCGGAGGCGAGGAGCTGCACCAACTCGGCCTGGATTCGGTTGGTGTCCTGGTATTCGTCGATCATGATGTAGCGATAATTTTCCGACAGTCGCTGGCGCACCCGCGGGTACTGGCGCAGCAGCTCAGCCAGCCGGTAGAGCAGATCGTCATAGTCGAGCAGCGCGCGTTCGCGCTTGTACGCCTCGTACTTTTCGGCCAGCGCGACGATCTCCGCCTGATGCTCGATCAGATGCGCGAAATCGAGCTCGATCTCCTCCGCCAGCTCGCGCATCTTGTTGCGCGCCATGCTGATTACTTCTGCGACCGTGCTCTTCTTCGGGAAGCGCCGCTCCCGCGACGCAAGGCCCATCCGCGCGCGCAGCAGATTGATCACGTCCTCCATGTCGCCGCGATCGAGGATGGTGAAGTTCGGCTTGAGGCCCATCTGCGCGCCGTGCCGGCGCAAAATGTTGTTCGCGAACGAATGAAAAGTGCCGCCTGCGACCGAGCGCGAAGTCTCGCCGACGAGCCGCTCGACGCGATCGAGCATCTCCTGCGCCGCGCGCCGGGTAAACGTCATCAGCAGGATGGCGCCGGCCGGAACCCCGCTCTCGATCAGCCGTGCGACGCGGTAGATGAGCGTGCGGGTTTTCCCCGAGCCGGCGCCCGCGATCACCAGCAGAGGCCCGTCGCGATGCGTCACCGCGGCAAGCTGAGCAGCGTTCAGCAGCTCCGCATACTTGATCTTGTAGATGCGCTCGGCCGAGTCGCGATTCGGATCGCGCAGGAAGATAACCTTGTCCGCCACAGCGCTCACGATCTTATCACGCTGGCCGAGTGCGCGTCGCGCCTAAGGCTGGTTCGGAGCGCCGGGGCTCGGCAAAGGCTGGGCGCCGTTCTTATAGATGCCTTGCATTGCGTTGCTCCATTGCTGACTCGAGTTTGGCGCAGTCGCGGAACCCGGCGGCGCGTTGGCGGCGCCATCGTCGGCGCCGTGCGAGTTGATCGATGGATTGACTTGAATCGAATTTACAACCGGGACTTCTCCCGCGCTCAGGAACCTTTCCGCCTTGCGCACCGCGTCGGCGCGGCCCGCGTCGGTCGCCACGAAGCCGTACAGATTCAACTGCGGAGTGCCGGCGTCATCGCGCATGACCTGCGCCCCCACCAAAGGCAGGCGATGCTTGTGCAGGTATTTGGTCAGCGCGGCGCTGCTGCCCTGATCGACATGATATTGCCGCGCATGGACGGCAGTGGCCGCGAGCAAGATAAGCATCGCAAGGATTATCGCGGCGCCCTCGCGGCGCGGCTTTTTTGACGAGGTCGGCATTGTCGGCGTCCTCATAATCATCGGATCATCGGCGACAATACACGGCGCGCGCGCGGATGTCGCGAGTCGAGAGACGGCTTGAGCGCAGGTCCGGCTCCGCATAATGTAGGATGAGTTTGTTATATGGATCGGATCGGGAAATACAATCGCTCAATCGCGGCGGCGTTTCGCGTGGCGGCATGCATGCTCGCGCTCGCTATGGCGATCATTCTCCCCGCGCTGCGCACTAGCCATTTCGGACCGTCCTATAAGCCGGTCGAAGTGCGCCAGGCCGCGGCACGCCATGAGTGCTTGGGCCGGTCCGGCGATTGCCTGGACGCGAACGTGGAATCCGTAACGGTTTTTCCCGCCTCTGGCCGGTTGGCGGTTATCGATCACGTTCCGGTGGCGGCCCGCGCGTGGTGCGCGATCATGCTGCTGATTTCTCGTCCTGCCGCGCCGCGCCTTTTGCGCCGCCTTCGAATCTCCTCGGACCCTTGCGGTCCTCCGGATTTTCTTGCCCAAGCCTAGTCGGACTGATCAATTATAACGGGTGCGGCGGATTAGAAATCTCCGCTGATATGTTTTTTCTCACCGGCGCACTGAGCGAGCGCACGGATTGTTGGCACGAGGTGCCTTGATATGCCCGGTTTCTCACTGCGTAATCCACATGCGGTGATTGTCGCCGCCCTGGTCGTCGCGATCCTGGGCGTAACTGCGTTCATGCGGATGCCGGTCGATGTGTTTCCGGCGTTGCACATTCCGGCGGCCGTGGTCGCAACGTTCTATCCGGGTATGCCACCGCTGGAAATGGAGGCGGACATCACTACTCGCTTCGAGCGCTTCTTCACGCTCGGCAGCGGAATTGAACACATGGAGTCGCGTTCGCTCCCTGGCGTCAGCATCATCAAGGTCTTCTTCCACCCGGGCGTCGATCTTGGATCCGCGGCCGCGACACTGGCCGATCTTGCGATGGCGGATCTGCGCCATCTGCCGCCCGGAACGCTACCCCCGCTGGTACTCAAGTCGGGAGCGTCTTCATTGCCGGTGACGCTGGTGACAGTTTCAGGCGCGGGCTTCAGCGAAGCGCAACTGCGCGATCAGGCCCAGTATAATATCCGCAACTGGCTAGCGACGGTTCCCGGCACCTCAGTGCCTCCGCCATTTGGCGGAAAGTATCGCCAGATCATGGCGTATGTCGATCGCGATGCACTTGAGGCGCGCGGCCTTACTCTGATGGACGTGGTGCACTCGCTCAACGCCGCCAATCTGATCATGCCGGCGGGCGATGCCAAGATCGGAAACACTGACTATTTCGTTTACACCAATAGCATGATCGATCATCCGGCCGATATTAATAAGGTACCGGTCAAGGTCGGTCCGGGACAGGCACCGGTTTTTGTAAGTGACATTGGCCACGCCGAGGACGCCGCGCAGATCCAGCAGAATATCGTGACCATCAATGGGCAGCGTTCGGTCTACATTCCGATCCTGAAGCAGAGCGGCGCAAATACTCTGGATATCGTCGACGGCGTCAAAAAGCTTCTGCCCAAAATCACCGGCCTGCCCAAGGGGATGGAGTTGCAGGCGATTTTCGGACAGGACACCTATATCCGCGCCGCCGTCGATAGCCTCGAGCGCGAAGGAGTGACCGGCGCGGTGCTTGCCTCGGTGCTGATCCTGATCTTCCTCGGCAGCTTCCGCTCGACGCTAGCGATCTTTCTGTCGATCCCGTTATCGATTCTTGCGGGTCTGGTCGGGCTAATGGCTTCCGGCTCGACGATCAACATCATGACGCTCGGCGGCTTCGCGCTCGCGATCGGGCGCTTGGTCGACGACTCCACTGTGGTGCTTGAAAACATCAATCGTCACCTCTCGCAGGGAAAAGCTCCAGCCGTCGCCGCGCACGACGGCGCACAGGAAGTAGCGTTGGCGGTTCTCGCCTCCACGGTCACCACTATTATCGTTTTCTCGCCGGTAATGTTTCTGTTCGGCGTGGCGAAGTACCTGTTCAGCGCGCTTTCGTTGGCAGTGGTGTTGTCGATGGCGGCGTCATACGTAGTTTCAATGACGGTGATCCCGCTGTACTGCGCGCATTTTCTCACCGAGAAAGATGCGCGTGCCGCCGAGGAGCATACTGGTTCGGGCTTTTTCGCGCGGTTCGCGCGCGGCTACGAACGCCTGGCTGAGCGTTATGAAGGCTGGCTGCGCGGTGCGCTCGATCACAAGTTCGCCGTGATCGGCGCAGTCGCGATCCTTTTTATCGCCAGCATGGCGGTCTTCCCTCTGCTTGGCACCGAGTTGTTCCCCGAAACTGATTCCGGCCAATTCATCATTCAGTACCGCACGCCGCTTGGGATGCGCGTCGAACTGACGCAGGAGTTGACCGACCGGCTCTCCGCCGTAATTCATAGCGTAATACCAGCGGACGAGCTTCGAGTTATCGTGTCGAATATCGGATTGGCGCCCGGCTTCTCCGCGATCTATTCGTCCAACGCGGCGAGCAACTCGGGTTTCATGATGGTCGAGCTCAAATCGACCCACAAAGTCCCGACCGCGCGTTATGTCAGAGAGTTGAAACGCAAACTACCGCTCGAACTGCCGGAACTGCGCACCTTTTTCTCCTCGGGCAGCATCATCGATTCGGTGCTGAACTTCGGCCTGCCCGCGCCGATCGACATACAACTGAGCGGTCCTCACTATTCAGAACTTTTCGAGGCTGCGCGCCGCGTTCAGGCACGCGTTCGCACTGTGCCGCAAGTGGGCAGCACGTTCATTCCCCAGGAGTCGGATTATCCGACCCTGCGCATCAACGTGGACCGCATCAAAGCAGCGCGGCTGGGCCTGAACCAGCGCGACGTGGTGAGTAACGTGATCACCGCGCTGACCTCAAACCAGATGATCGCACCGTCCATCTGGATCGATCCCAAATCCGGGAATGACTATTTTCTCACCGCGCAATACTACGAACACAATATCGATTCGATTGAAACGCTCAAGAATATTCCCGTGCGCAGCGCCCATAAGGACGGCGCGCGCGATAACGCACTGCTCCTGCGCAACGTCGCGACAATCACCCGCGAGCGCCACCCCGCCGAAGCCGATCACTACAATATTCAGCGCGTCGTCGATGTGTACGTGTCGCCGCGCACCTCAGATCTGGGCGGCACTCAGCGCAGTGTGCTGCACGCCCTGCAAGACGTGAAACTGTCCAACGATATCAGAGTGAATATTCGAGGGTCAGTCTCCGCAATGGAGAAATCGTTCGGCAGCTTTGGCTTCGGACTCTCGATGGCGGTGACCTTGCTGTATCTCGTGATGGTGGTGCAGTTCAGATCTTTCCTCGACCCGTTCATCATCATGTTCGCGGTCCCGATGGGCCTAATCGGAGTGGTCTGGACCCTCTGGCTCACCAGCACCACGCTCAATATCGAGTCGTTCATGGGGATCATCGCGATGATGGGGATCGTCGTATCCAACGCGATTCTGCTGGTCGATTTCGCAAATCAACGCCGCCGCAGCGGCCAGGACGTTCGCCAGGCCGTAGTCGAATCCTCACGGATCAGGATGCGCCCGATCCTGATGACCGCCCTGGCGGCGGTGATGGGACTCCTGCCGATGGCATTGAAGCTCGGCGCGGGAAGCGAAGCGTCTGCGCCGCTGGCGCGCGCGGCAGCCGGCGGGCTTGCGGTTTCGACCTTGCTGACGCTGATTTTGGTGCCATGCCTCTACGAATTGTTCTACTCGAGACGCCAGGTGAATCGATGAAGCTTTCGCCGTTCGCCACAATCGCGCTTATGCTGCTGATGTTCGCTGGCGGATGTAGCCGCGGCGACGCGCCCCCGGATCGCTCCGCCCCGGCGGTCGCCGTGATCACGCCGCAACGCGGCGACGCGGTACGCTCGATCACGCTGCCAGGAGACCTGGTCGGGTTTTACGAATCGGCGTTGTACGCAAAAGTGACCGGCTACCTGAAAAGCGTGCTGGTGGACAAGGGTGATTGGGTCAAGCAAGGCCAGTTGCTCGCAGTGATCGAGGTGCCCGAACTCCAGCAGCGCCTGGAACGTTCTCGCGCGGCATTGCAAGTGGCGCGCGTCACCTACGACCGGCTCGATCGGGTGTGGAAAAGCGACCCGCGTCTGGTCGCGCGCGAGGACGTGGACGTCGCCGGTGGAAAACTCGGAGAGGCGCAGGCACAGGTCGAAGAGCTTAGCGCGCTGGTTGGCTACACCAAAATCGTCGCGCCGTTCGATGGCGTGATCACCGGCCGCTTCGCCGATCCGGGCGCGCTGATTCGCGCCGGCGGCGAAACCAGCCAATCGATGATCAACGAAAGTTCGGTGCATCCCGGTGGCACCACGACGCCGGTGCTCAGCGTCGCAATGATCAACACGATGCGCATTTACATCTACGCGCCGCAGGGCGTCGTTGGATTGATCAAACGCGGAACGCCCGCCACTCTAACCCTGCAGGATCTACCCGGCAAAACTTACACCGGAACCGTTACCCGCTTTGCCACCTCGCTCGATCTGAGCACCCGCACGATGCTGACCGAGATCGATCTGCCAAACTCGAATCACGATCTCTATCCTGGAATGTACGCGAATGTGACGCTGGTACTCGAGCGGCATCCAGACGCAATCAAGCTGCCCAATTCCGCGGTCGCACGCGGACCTTCAGGACACTTTGTTTTCGTCGTCAAACACAACCGCCTCGTCTCCGTACCTGTCACCACCGGAATCAACAACGGCCACGATGTCGAAATTACGAGCGGATTAAACGGCGCCGAGCACGTCGTTATGAGCATCAATCCCTCACAGGCCGCCGCCGAGTTAGTCAACCCGATCCTGCAAACACCGCTTCAATTCACCGCGGACTCGGAAGCCACCGCGCGCTGAAATTCGAAATGCACATCGGGTAGCAGCCATGAAGAGCAATTGTTCGCAGCACTCGCCGATCGGCGTCATCCAAACCTGCATTTACGGGGATAACCCATGCGCTCTCGCTCAATTGACACACCGTACCTGGCATTAATCGCCGCCGCCCTGACGATTTGCGCCATGCTCGGTTCGCTATGCCGCGCACGCGCGGCCACGTTGCTAATCACTCCCAATTCGGAGTTGACCCTCGAGCAAGCCACCGAGATCGCGCTCAAAATGCATCCGCTACGGATGGAGTCGCAGTCCGACGTAACCGCCGCGCGAGCCGGGGTGGGGGTAGCGCGATCGGGGATGCTGCCGCAGGCATACGGCGCCGCCGAATATCTGCGTACCACAGCCAACGGAATCGGAAACACCAACTTTTTCTCGCTCAATATGTTTCCGCGCGTTCCCGGACGCAATAGCGACTTGCCAAGCACCGACACCTCCCAGAGTTCGCAGACCAGCAACAACTATCTGGGCGGCGTTTCGGTCTCGCAATTCCTGTTCGACTTCGGCCGCGTGCGCGGATTTATCAGCGAACGCCGCGCCGATCTTGACGCCGCCGACGCGCAGTTAAAGCTCACCGATCTGAATCTGATTTTCGAGGTCGCGCAACGTTACTACGAACTGCTCGCCGCCGAGCAGCAAATCAAGGTTTATGACGAGGCGATTCGGCAGCGCCAGGACCAACTCCATCAGGCGACCGTGCTAGCAAAAGCCGACCTGCGTCCCGGCATCGACGTGTCGATTACTCAGGCCGATCTCTCCCGCGCCGAAATGGAGCGGGTCAAGGCCGTCAACGCGCGCGATGATGCCAAGGTCGCGCTCGACGCCGCGATGGGGATGGCCGATTCCGCGCCGCCCTATAACGTCGTCGGCACGCTTGCCTACTCGCCTGTCACCGACGCGCTGCCCGATCTGCTCGCGCGCGCATTTGTGTTGCGTCCCGATCTGAAAGTCCTGGTGGACGAAGCGCGCGCGGCAGGTGCTCGCGTCGATCAATTCAAGAGTGACTATCTTCCGACCGGAACCGCGCAGCTCGGCTACACCGCGCTGGGAACCGGGCTGCCCGCGGCGAACAACTTCTTCGCCGGCCTGGTTATCACCTGGCCGCTCTTCAACGGCTTTCGCACCGAGGATCAGATCGCGCAGGCGCGCGCCCGCGAACATGCGATCGGCTATGCATTCGCGGATATGCGTCAGCGCGTCGTCGAGGAAGTTCACACCTCGTTCCTCAACTGGCAGGCATCGGTCGTCGTCATCAAGAAGGCCGAAGAGACCCTGGCCGCCTCGCGCGAGGAACTGAGTCTCGCGACGCAGCGCTATCGCCAGGGCCTGAGCTCGATCATCGAACTCGACGACGCCGAGCGCCGCTACACCGAGGATTCGGCTACCTACGTCAACTCGCTTTATGGATATTCGGTGGCGCAGGCTGACGTTCAGCGCTCGACCGGAGAATCGATCGCGGATATCAAGCGGCCCTGACACGATTCACGCCGCGCGCACAAGAAAAAGGGCCACGGACGCCGGGAGGAGTTCGACCCAGCGCCCATGGCCGCACATCCGGCTCCCACGCGCACTTCGTGGGAACCGGCTCGGGGGGCTACCTTACTTCCACTGCCTTATCGACGTTTCCGTCCGGGGCGGTCTCAAACACATAGTGATGACCTCCGTAGGAATAGAAGAGCATCTCGCCGCCGGTGTCGGTCAGCGGCACCGCACTCTTCGGCTCGCCCATCTTTGCTGCGAGATCGCCGCGGGTCTTGCCAAGCCATTCGCTCTGACTCTGTTCCTGCGACGCCGCGCATCCCGCTATCGCGAGCATCGCAAATGTCAACACTCCAGCCTTAATCCATCGCTTCATTCGTAGGTTTCCTTATGATTTCGCGGCGCGCCCGGCATGGATGCCCTCAAGACATCCAGACCGGAGCCCGCTCCAGGCTATTCGGTTAGTAGTTGACCTCCATGTTGATGAAGAACGCGTGCGTGTCGCGCGGCACGGCATCGGTCACAAACTTGCCCGCCGCCGGCGCCGCGAACACCGGCGCGAACGAGTTTACATAGGACTCCGGCACGCTGTTCTGCGAGTGATAGAACATAGTATTTTGCGAATCGATCGCAAAGCGCAGATACTCATTGTACTGATAACTCACTCCCGCAACCCAGCGCTGGAAGTCCAGTGGATCATTGTTGACCTTGGTATTCGGCTGGAACCACTGGAACAAACCGAACAGAGTAAACGGCGTGGCCGGGATGTGGTAATGGCCCATGAAGTCGAGCCCGCGCTCGACCGCACTGCCGTTCTCGAGGAATGCCGTCGTCATCGAGGAGAACCCCGCAAATGACGTTTTGCCCACCCCGAAGTAGTCTTGCGGACCGCTCGAAGAGAACAGGTTCCCGCCGGTGAATGCGTTGTGGCCGAAGTCGTATTCCGCGATCAATCCCCAGTTCTCGGCCGTATAATGCAGCAGCGCTGCGGCTCGCATAATATGCCCTTGCTTGCCGTGGAGCAGGCTGGTCGTGGTTGTGCCTGGAGGACTAACATCAGGCGCCACGTTGCCGTAGCCATAATCGTAGAAAAACGTCGCGCCCAGTCCTTGAAAGCGCCATTTCGCGCCGAATGGATAGACGCTCAACCGGCCCATTACCTGCTTGGTGTTGGCCTGCTCGAACGCATGAAACGTCGAGTTGTTATACGCGCCGAAATCATAATCCGCGTACTGCTTTTCGTTGAACTTGATTGGACCGGCTATCGATACGCCCGGCTGGGTTGATGACAAGCTCAAATAATTCCACGGCGTCAAGGTTACGTAGCGGTAGCCAAACAGATCTTCCTCCCAAGCTACTAAGGGATTGGGTATAAATCCCCCCTTTACACCATCGCCCTTGAGCGAATCGGAGATTCGGTCAAAGATCTTGTTGTACTGCAGATAAGCGTATTTGAGCCGGAACCCCATGTCGCCCGACAGGTTGCTGCTGATCGCACTGGAGCTGCCGACTTTGTCGGCCGGCGCAGTGCCGTTTGTTCGGTAGATATTTGGGGTAATCCGCAGCGTCATTCCTTCGGCCGGGTAAAAGAAGAAGTTCAGATACGCGCGGCTGATGTCGAAGGAGTTGAACCCATTGTTGCCCGGACCCGGCGCGTTAATTTGCGTCAGCTCCTGAGGCTGAAAGCCGGTGTGCGAATAAAATCGGTAATCGCCGTAAACCAGAGTCCCGATCGAAAACTTGTTCTGGAAGTTCATGATGTAGTCGCGCCAGGCTGGCTTGATATCGGCCACCTGTTGCGCGAGCTGATGATTGTTGGCTGCGAGCTCGTCGTTCTTCTTTTCCAAGTCGAGCAATTGCTGCTGATTCTGCTGCAATTGTGTCCGGGTCTTCTCCTCGACGTGCTGCTCGATAGCGTTTGGGTCAAGCGCAGTTGCCGGAATCGTCGTCAGCAATGAACGGCCTTTACCGGGCCGCGTAAATACCTGCCCGGTTGCCGGATCGACATACAATCTGAGCATCGCCGTCCCGCCCGGCGAGCTGGTCTGTGCGCGTACCGCGCCCGCTCCCGCAAGAGCGATGAGAGTTGCTCCCGCAAGCGCAATTGCGCCGATCACAAACTTGGATCTTCTCCTCATCACGGAGATCCTCCCATTTCGGGATCCACGGCATAGTCGCGAATCCGGGTTTTCCAAATCGGCGCGCTACGCGAGCGCGATTCACGTACGAAGGTTGAGCGATCCGGGGTTCTCCCTGGCTCGGCGCTAGTTCACGGACTTTTGAGAATTTTCCCAGTCTGCGCGCATCTGCGTTATCTGCCGCGAGGTGTACACCTTGCCGGTGCAAACGTACTTGCTCGGCGAGCCGATACTGACGATGCCGCAATCGTGGATATTCGGCGGCGGCACCGGCTTTGCGC
The DNA here is from genome assembly GCA_050736695.1 of Binataceae bacterium (SeqCode). GTDB lineage: Bacteria > Desulfobacterota > Binatia > Binatales > Binataceae > JBARDN01. The sequence goes on from JBOHWH010000135.1 coordinate 127,886, forward strand.
TCGCGCTCTGCGCACCCGGCGGCGGATCGGATGGCTTCGCCATCGCGAAAGTCGAGCACCCCGCCGCTGCGAGCGTCATCGCCGCCGCGAAAGTAGCCATTTTCAGCGCTCCGCCAAGATTGCTATGCGATTTCATTCGGCCTCTCTCCTCTCTTACCAATACAAAGAGCGAGTTCCTTTCGTGCTGAGGCAAACTTAAGGGCGTAAGGTTACGGGGGAATTAACGGGCGGTTTCAGGCGATTGAATTCGAGCGGGGTTTTTCGGCCTAGTCCGCGGAATAACTCAAGCGTTCCGCGCCGTTTGCATTTTCGCGCCGTGCTCAACCACAATTGCCGCACGATGCCGCGATAGTGCGGCGGGATTTTTCTTTTTGAGGCTTGTGATGAAGGCGCTTGGCGGAGTTAACGTTCTCGAACTCGTTTCGAACCTGGGCGCGGAGTACGCCGCGTGGATCCTGGCCGAGCAAGGCGCGCGCACTATAAAAGTTGAGCCGGCCGCCGGCGCGGCGCATCGCGGCACGCCGCACTTTCATGTGCTCAACCGCTCGAAACGCGCGCTGTTTTTCGACGCCTCTGCGTCTGCGGCCAGGCCGCGCATCGCGGAGCTTCTGCGATGGGCCGATATCGTCATCACCGGCGCGACGCCCGGCAAACTGGCCGCGCTCGGACTCGGCTACGAATCGATCCGCGCAATCAATCCGCGCGCGATCGCCGTCAATCTTCCGCCACTGGGAAGCCGCGGGCCTCTGGCGGAATTCGACGCGAACGAAGAACTGGTTGCGGCGTTCGGCGGGATCACCGGCAGCCAATGGGCGCGGAGCTCGAATCCGGTCGCGTTGGTGTTTCCCGCCGCGAGCTATTCCGCGGGCCTGATGGCGGCGGCCGCGGCTGCGGCCGCGCTCTATGCGCGCGCGGAAGGCGGCGCGGGACAGGCCGTCGAGGTCTCAATCCTTGCTGGCGCGTTTTCGCTCCAGACCGGCGGCATCCTGAATCATGAGTCGCTGACCCGGCTCTATCATGGGCCGCAGGATCCGCTTGGTCCGATTCCGGTTTACCGGCTATTCCAGGCAAGCGACGAAAAGTATTTCTTCGCCGCGTGCGGCAACGCGACCTTTTGGGGCAAATTCGCGATCGCGATCGAACGTCCCGACCTGGTCGCCGACCAACGCTTTGAAAATGCGCCGTGGGGAATTCCCTCCGCTCACTGGCAGGAACTCAAAGACATTATCGAGCCGATCATCCGCACCCGCCCACGCGCCGAGTGGATGCGCATCATGCGTGAAGCCGACGTTCCCAGTGCTCCGGTGATGACCCGGCAGGAATTTATCGAATGGGAGCAGACGCGCGCGCTCGGGATGCGCCAGAAGATCGACGATCCCACGCTTGGCGCTACCATCCAGATGGGCCTGCCGTTTTTCTTGAGCGATACGCCCGGCGCGATCGCCGGCGCCGCGCCCGCGCTCGGCGACGAACGCGGCGCAACCGAGTGGCTCGCGGAACAAAAAGAAGCCCGCGCAAGCGCCACCGCGTCGAAACCCGCTGCGCAATCGGGCAAGGGTCCGCTCGACGGAATACTCGTGCTCGATTTCGCGAGCTACATCGCCGGCTCATACGGTCCGATGATTCTGGCGCAGCTCGGCGCGAAGGTAATCAAGGTCGAAAGCCTGGAGGGCGATTCGTTCCGCCACTTCGGCTTCGGCTTCCTTGGATGGAACCAGGGCAAGCTCGGACTCGCGCTCGATCTGACGAAACCCGAAGGCCGCGAGATTATCCACCGACTCGCCGCGCGCGCTGACGTGGTCGTCGAGAACCTGCGCCCGGGCCGTATGAAGCGCTTCGGCTACGATTACGAAACTCTCGCCGCGATCAATCCGCGCCTCATCTATATGTCGGTCAACGGTTTCGGAAACCGCGGGCCGGAGCACAACCAACCCGGCTTCGATCCTCTGCTGCAGTCGCGCTCGGGCGTGATGGCGGCACAAGGCGGCCCGCATGCGCATCCGGTCTATCTGACTTGCGCGATCTGCGATTACGGCGCCGCGATGATCTCCGCGTTCGGATGCGTGGCCGCGCTGCGCGCGCGCCGGTTAACCGGCCGCGGCCAGTTCTGCGAGACGTCGCTGCTGCAGGCCGCGATGGCTCTGCAAGCGGGCGAGTTCATTTTTTATCCGGGCCGCCCGGACCTCGAAAACGGTAATCCTGAGCGCCGCGGAAGCTCGGCCGTGTCGCGCGCCTACCTGTGCCGGGACAGCGAATGGCTATTCGTCTCGATTGATAATTCCGCACAGTGGGATGCTCTGCGCCGCGTGCTGCCTGCAATCCCCGCGCTCGACTGGAGCGCAGCCCGAGCCGAATCGGCCGACGGCCGCGTCGCCTCCGCGCTCGAGGTCGCGTTCGCACCGTATCGCCGTGCCGAGGTGCTCGAGCAATTGCGTCGCGCAAGCGTGCCGGCCGTGCCGGTGCGACACTTCAAGGACATGTTCGACGATGCGCAGATAGCCGCGAACGAATTGATCGCGGAAGTAACGCACCCCGAATTTGGCAAGGTGCGTCAGACCGGGATGCTGACGAAGTTCTCGGCAACCGAAGGACGAATCGAACGCGCCGCTCCGCTGCTGGGACAGCATACTGACGAAATCCTGCGCGACTACCTGGGCTACGACCCAACGAAAATCGCCGCGCTCCGCAACTCACGAATCGTCCGCTAACCGCGCGCGGCGCAACCGCAGAGCAGCACCCTCACCCGCGCAAGCGCGTGGCGTAGTTGGGACGATGCCATGATCTCCGCCCGTCCACAGAACTTGCATCCGTCATTTCGGCCGCAGGGAGAAATCCCAGGCGAAGGGCTACCGCATGGGCCGTCAGCGCAGAGCATGGACGCCTCGGGATTTCTCGCCCCAGGCTCGAAATGACGATCCCGGGAGAGCAGACAATGCCGCGGTGCTTATCCCGCCGCCGAGGCCGCGCCGAGGATTTTCGACAGTCTCCAAAATCAGTGAGGCGGGCGTCTCGCCCGCCGGCGATGTGCGGGCCGCAGGGCCGTGCCGCCGAATATGAGCGTTACTGAGACTTGCGTCCGTCATTTCGACCGCAGGGAGAAATCCCGGGCGCAGAGCTGCTGCATGTGGCGTCGGCGCAGAGCATGGACGCCTCGGGATTTCTCGCCCAAGGCTCGAAATGACGACCCAGGGAACCGCCTACGCCGCGCGGTTCGCCCGGGACGTTTTTCAGCAATAACCTGATACTGTTCGCGAACCCCTCGATCCAGCGCAACCCAGCCTCAGGTATCGAGCATTATTTCCTGGTCGGAGTTCCCGACGTGGGAATCGTAGAGCAAGCACTGCGCGACGCCGCCTCCGGAATGCCAACCACCCCTTTCGCCAAACCATCCTGAAAGGCTCTGTTTACACAATGGGCAGCCCCGGGCCGGAGATGGTCACGCGATCGTCCGCGAACTCGAGGCGGTAAACGGCCGGCATCGGGATTGCCGCCCAGAACCTGAATCCTACTGACGGCGCAAAGGCGTGGAGGGTGAGGGCGATCAGGTTGCCGTGACTGGCGAAGACGACGGTGCCTGTGTGATGGCGCTTGCGCACTCGATTGAGCACGCCGATCGCGCGCGCCTGCGCGATTCGACCGGTCTCGCCGCCCGGCGGCGCGTAATCGAAATCGCGCCACGAATGCGCCAGCTCCTCGCGCCAGTTGATGAGCGTAACCGCCGATAGCAGACGCTCGCGCAAATCCGCAATCTCCTCGATCGCGAGTCCCCGCGACCGGGCGAGCGGCTCGACGGTCTGCCGCGCGCGCGGGTAGGGACTCGAATAAATCGCGATCGGAGCGTCGCGCGGTCGCGTCCCGGCCAGCCGCCCCGCCGCGGCGCGGCCCGCGGGTGTCAGCGGACGATCGTCCTCGCCATAGCCCGGCGTGCCCGGCGGCACTGACTCGGCATGCCGCACGAGCATCACGATGAGCCGATCGTCCATCGAGGCTCAGACGATGTGCAACTCATCGGGCGCTGGTAGGGTGGGGAATGCCGCCGCCGGCAGCGTCTGATACCAGTACGCGACCGATGCGATATCGTCGCGCAGCGGCAGGAACTCGGCGCCTTTGCGCGGATCGCCTTTCCATCCGAGCGCCTGGATCGTCACGCGCAAATCGCGCTTGAAGCGGATCGGATCGCCGATATGCCATCGGTAAAGCCCGAATCGCATCTGCGAATTGTAAAGTCCGTCGGGACGAATCACCTGCGCCAGGCCCGAGTATGGTGTCGTGAATTCGCGGTAGCCGCCGTTCTCTTTGCCGACATCGAAATTGTACGACCCGCCGAAATAATCTTCGGTGCCGGTGCCGCAGATCGTCGGGAACTCACCGTCGCCGTCGATAAAGAACTTGATCTCGCCCTCGCCCCACCATCCGTTGTTGTTCACGCCCCAGGCCAGATAGGTGCCGACGTAGTGCCCCTGCCCGCGCACGCCTTCGAGGATCGTGACGGCCGCTTTGTGCGGCAGCGGATTCACGCGCCGGAACTGCGCGTGAAAATACGCCGCGTCCGCGGGCACTTCGGTCAGCGTATAGTTGATCTGATAAAACAGGATCATCGGCGCTGCGCCGATATTGGTCATCGTGATTCGCGCGCGGCTGCGAAACGGCATCTCCCAGTAGCAGTTGAACGCGCTGCCGGGGTTCACGCATACCGCAAGCGAAGAGATCTGCGCATAGCGGTTCCATCCGCAGGCAAAAAAATCTCCGACCGGGCACTCGACCGCCGGCCCCGCCTGATCGTCCCAATAGACGCGCAGGATCGACGCGCGCCACGGCCCTGTCGGCGTCATCCAGATTTGCTGGATCGCGCCTTGCCCCGCGATATCGGCGATCGTCGCGGTCTCGCCCGGTTGGATAACAATGTACGGCCGCACTTTCCATCCACGACCGAGGCTGCGCGCCGGGCTGGTGGCGGGATCAGGCTCGGCCGTCGCGCCGCCGCCCTTTTCGCCGGTCGGATTTTCGGGACTGATCGAGCGCGAATCCGCGTTCGAGAGCCGCCATAGCGAGCCAAGATTCATTCCAAGTCCGTTGAATGCTGATGCCATCGCGAGTGACCCTCCGCCGGCGCGCGCAATTGTAGGCGATCGCAGGCTCCACGCCCAAGCGCGCGACTCCGCGCTAAATCTCTACCGCAACGGTGATAAAATCGTGATCCGAAAACCGCCGCGACGCGAAAGAGGTGCGCGGCGCGACTACCGCCGCGCTGCCCGCGACCGGGCGCATGCCGCGCAGCGTGATCCAGTCCAGGCGCGGACGAAAGATCGGCGGGATCGCTCGCGAAAACGTGAATGTCGGACGGCCGGGCGCGTTGGCGGCTTCGATCTCAAACCCCGCGGCGGCAATTCGCTCGAACATCGGCTCGTAGCGATGCGGATTTTTGAACCGCCACGGATTTATGAGCATCATCGCAATGGTGCGCGCGCATCCCGCTGCGCTCATCAGATCGGTAGTCGTCGAGTTCAGATCGCCGCCGAAAATTGCGGCCCCGTCTTTCGGAAAGTCCGCGAAGAATGCCGCTGCCTGCAGAGCGCGTCCCGCGGGAGCGCATCGGCTATGCAGATGCGCAACGCCGACCCAAAACGACTCGGCGCCGAAGCTCGCGCGCGCTGCCAATCCTGCAAAGGCTCCCGTGTAGCCGAGGCGCAGGCTGCGGGCCGATTCGGGATGAGGATCCGGAAGCGCGATCGCGCGGACTTCCTTAAGCGGCGCCGTGGACAAAATCGCGTTGCCCCTGAACGCCATGTTCTTATCGTTCTCTGTACCGCTAATCGGCCGGCCAAATTCCGGCAGGTAAGCCATGCTCATACCGAGCCGGCTCGCGAGCTCGCCTGCCACCTCCAGGCGGCCGGAGCGCGCGGTGCGCCAATCGGCCTCGCAGAGCAAAATCAGCGACGCGTCGTTGAGAGGAGGACGCGACAGCCGCCGCGCGATTTCTTCGACTCGCGCGCCTCCCGCGGCGTTAAATTCCACCACCCGGAACGGACCGGTTGCGTCACGCGCGGGCAGGTTGCGGACGATAGCCGCATACGGAGGCTCAAGGCGCACGGCGGATTCCGATCACCCGAGCAGTTCGTTCTCCAGCGCTTTGAACTCCGTGATTGGCGCGGTGCAGGTTCGGTCGCGGCAAAGGTACGCAGTGACCTTGCCATCCACCTGAGGCTTGCCGCGAACCTGCTCGGGCAAGAATCCGGACTCGGATTTGCCTGATGGATCGGCGGCGAAAAGCGCGAGGTTCGGGATATAGAGCAGCCCCAGGCGCTCGATCCATTCGCGAAATCCAGGCGAATCGCGCTCGGCGACAATCACGACCTCAGTTGCGCCGCGATGATACAAATCGACCGCCTCGAGCATGTGCGAAAATCCGAACGGCTGCTTTTCGATAAACTCGCGAAAGAGCTTCAGAGCCCGCTCGGCCTCGATTCGGTAGTGAGCCTCGCCGGTGTACTCGAAAAGCCTCAGCAGGGCCATTACCGCCGCGCTGTTGCCCGATGGCGTTGAGCCGTCGAAGGCGGCCTTGCTGCGCGTGATGAGCGCCTCGTGATCGTCGGAGGTAAAGTAGAATCCGCCCTTGGCGCGATCGATGAACCGTTCGAGGATTACCGCGGCGAGCGCGCGCGCGTGCTCGAGATAGCGCGCATCGAGCGAAGCTTCGTAAAGATCGATCATCGCGCCCGTGAGCAGCGCGTAGTCTTCGAGATAGGCGTTGAAGCGCGCCGCGCCGTCTTTGTACGAACGTTTGAGCGCGCGCCCATCCCACATCTTCGTCATCATGAAGTCGGCTGCCCGGCGCGCGGTTTCGAGAAAGCGCGGCTCGTGAATGGCGCGGTAACCGGTTGCGAATGCCGAGATCGTCATCGCGTTCCACGCAGTCAGGATCTTGTCGTCGCGGCCCGGATGCACCCTCTTCTCGCGTGTGGCGAAGAGCTTTTCGCGAATCGTTCGCAGTGCCGCCTCAATTTCAGCTTCCGTCTTGTGGAACATCCGCGCCGCATCGGCGATCTCGAGCGTGCGATGCAGGATATTCCGGCCCTCGAAATTGCCTTCGACGCTGATATCGTAGAACCGTTCGGCCATTTCCGTCAGGTCGGCGCCTAGAACTTTCTCGACCTGTTCGGGCTCCCAGACGAAGAACTTCCCCTCGACGCCTTCGCTGTCCGCGTCTTGGCTTGAGTAGAAGCCGCCTTCGGGGCTGGTCATTTCGCGCAGCACGTAGTTCAGAATGTCGCGGGAGATGTCCAGGAACTCGGGCTCATTCAACGCGCGCCCCGCGTCGGCATAGAGCACTGCGAGTTGCGCGTTGTCGTAGAGCATTTTCTCGAAGTGCGGCACCAGCCATCGCTCATCTACGCTGTAGCGATGAAATCCGCCGCCGATCTGATCGTAGATCCCGCCACGCGCCATCTTTTTGAGCGTGTGGCGCACCATCTCGCCCATCGCCTCATCGCCCTCGCCGTCGAAGACACGAAGAAAAAGCGAGAAGACGAAAGTATTAGGAAATTTCGGCGCGCCTCCGATTCCTCCGTTGACGCTGTCGTATGCTCCCGCCAGCGCGCGCGCGGCGACGACCGCCTCGTCGGGTCGCAATTCGCCCTCTTTGGGTTCGTATTCGGAAAGCGCGCCGAGCGCCGCGCCAAGCTTCTCGACATTGTGCGAAACCTCGTGCGCGCCGTTGCGATAGGCAGCCGCGACCGCCGCGAGAATCTTGGGAAAACCGGGCATGCCCTGCCGATCTTCTGGCGGCCAGTAAGTACCGCCGAAAAACGGCTTCGCGTCGGGTGTCAGGAACATCGTAAGCGGCCATCCGCCGCGCCCGGTGATCATCTGCACCGCGTCCATGTATATCTGATCGAGATCGGGCCGTTCTTCGCGATCGACTTTGATCGATACGAAATTTTCGTTCATCTGCCGCGCGATCGCCTCGTTCTCGAACGACTCGCGCTCCATCACATGGCACCAGTGGCACGCCGAGTAACCGATCGAGAGCAAAATCGGCTTGTTCTCGGCCTTGGCGCGCGCCAGCGCTTCGGCGCCCCACGGATACCAATCGACGGGATTGTGCGCATGCTGGCGCAGGTACGGACTCTGCTCGTTAATCAGGCGATTGGTTCTGCCCCGCGCTGGATGCGCGGAGTCGTCGTGATGTTGGCTCATGTCGCTCAGCTCGAAAATTGCGGGTTGATTGGAATATGTACGTGACATTTCGACGCTAGCACGCACTTGAAGAT
>JBOHWH010000136.1:0-10291 GCA_050736695.1 Binataceae bacterium (SeqCode)
CTCACGAGCTCGTCGAGCGGCTGGAAGGCACCTTCGAGACGATGAACCGGCTCGAGGTTTTTCGCGGTCATTTTTACAATTGGTACGAGACTCGCGACCTGCGTCCGCTCGATCCGAAATACGTCTCGTCGGTGGATAGCGGGAATCTGGCAGGCCATCTGATCGCATTCGGCAACGCATGCCGCGAGATCGTAGTCGGTCCGATCGCCGGCTCGTCGTGGCGATCCGGAATTGAAGATGCGGTCGCGCTGACTCGCGAGGCGCTTCCGGCGCTGGCCGGCGACCTGCGCAATCCCAGCGTCACTCCAAAACAACTCGAAGAGACGCTGGACGCGCTTTCCGCCATACTTCGGCCGGATCCGCAATCGCCCGCGGGTGTGGCCGCGCAGGTAGAGGAACTCAGAGCCACCGCGGCGTCGGTCGTCGATATCGCGCAGACTCTCATTACGGAACGAGGCGATGGGGCTGGCGAGGAGTTGCTCGCATGGGCACACGCGATCGTCGCTTCGATCGAAAGTCATCGGCGTGAAGTTGACGCGCTGATGCCGTGGGCAGGTTTCCTGACCACGTTCAACAATTCGCAACCCAACTCGTTCGGCACTCTGTTCGACTCGATGCCGACGCTCGGCGATCTGCCCGACCGATGTGCCGAGGCGGTAGCTATTGCGGCATCGATTAAGACCGAGCATGCGGCGAAGGGGTGCGCAACCGGTGTCACGATCGCGCAAATTGATGCGTTCATCACCGCGCTCGCGCAATCTGCCGAAGCGGCTCGGGAACTCGAGCGAAGGCTCGCGGCCCTGGCCGCCATCTCGAACAAGATCTTCGACGCGATGAAGTTCGATTTTCTGTTCGATCACGCGCGCCACCTGTTTTCGATCGGATACCGCGTCGCCGACGGAAGCCTTGATACCAACTGCTATGACCTGCTCGCCTCTGAGGCGCGTCTTGCGAGCTTCGTCGCGATTGCCAAGGGAGATGTGCGGGTCAGGCACTGGTTTAGATTGGGCCGCGACTTGACGCCGGTAGGGCGAGGTTCCGCGCTGATCTCGTGGTCGGGATCGATGTTCGAGTACCTGATGCCGTCGCTGGTGATGCGCGCGCCGGTGGGTAGCCTGCTGGAACAAACCAACCAACTGGTCGTGCGACGCCAGATCGAATATGGCAGGCAGCTTGGAGTGCCGTGGGGAATCTCCGAATCCGCATTCAACGCGAGAGATCTCGAACTGACCTACCAGTATTCGAACTTCGGCGTGCCCGGTCTGGGACTGAAGCGGGGCCTCCGGGAAAACGCCGTCATCGCTCCCTACGCGACCGCCTTGGCAGCGATGATCGATCCGGAGGCGGCGGCGAAAAATTTTGCGCGGCTGCGCGCCGCGGGCGGTCTCGGCCATTTCGGCTGGTACGAAGCTCTGGACTACACACCGTCGCGCGTCCCCGAAGGCGAGAGCGTCGCGATCGTGCGCGCCTACATGGCGCATCATCAAGGGATGACGCTGGTGGCGATCACCGACGCGCTTTTGGGCGGCGTGATGCGCGCGCGCTTTCATTCCGATCCGATAATCCAGGCGACAGAGCTTTTGCTTCAGGAGCGGACCCCGCGCGGCGTCGCGGTTGAGCGCCCACGCGCTGAAGAGGTCAACGCCGACGCAAACGTTCGTGAGATTACGCCGCCCACGATCCGCCGGTTTCATTCGCCGCACGATCTGATTCCGCGCACGCATCTGCTGTCGAACGGAAGATATACGGTGATGATCACCGCGGCCGGTTCCGGCTTCAGCCGTTGGCGCGATTTGGCGGTTTCGCGCTGGCGCGAGGACGTCACTTGCGACGGCTGGGGCACCTACATTTTCCTGCGCGATGTACAAACCGCCAAGGTCTGGTCGGCCGGCTACCAACCCAGCAGCGTCGAAGCCGACAGTTATGAAGTCGAGTTTTCGGAGGATCGGGCCCAGATCGTTAGACGCGACGGCACGATCAGGACCACACTCGACGTGGCAGTCTCGCCCGAAGATGACGCCGAGGTTCGCCGGGTGTCGATCTCAAACCTCGGTAGCCGCACTCGCGAGATTGAACTGACCTCGTACTCCGAAGTTGTGCTGGCGCCCGACGCGTCGGATGCCGCGCATCCGGCCTTCTCCAAGATGTTCGTGCAGACTGAGTTCGCGCTCGAGGTGGGCGCGCTTCTGGCCACGCGGCGGCCGCGTTCGCGCGCCGACGCCCAGGTCTGGGCCGCTCATCTTGCCGTGGTCGAGGGGGATTCCACGAGCGGTGTACAGTTCGAGACCGATCGCGCGCGTTTTCTTGGACGCGGACGCGCCACTCGCACGCCAGTTTCGGTAATCGACGGACGGCCGCTCTCGAACACGATCGGCACGGTGCTCGATCCGATTTTCAGCCTTCGCCGCACCGTGCGGATTCCCGCGGGCGCAACCGCCCGCGTCGCGTTCTGGACGATGGTCGCGCCCACGCGCGCTCTGGCGCTGGACCTGGTGGACAAGCATCACGACCCTTCCGCCTTCGAACGAGCGGTCACGCTCGCATGGACTCAAGCGCAAGTGCAGCTTCATCACTTGGGTGTCGGACCCGATGAAGCGCATTTGTTCCAGCGTCTGGCTAACCGCGTGTTTTACTCGGATCCGACTCTGCGGCCTTCGTCCGCCGTCTTGCAGCGCAGCGAGGGCGGACAATCGAAGTTGTGGGTTAACGGAATCTCCGGGGACCTGCCGATCGTACTGGTTCGGATCGATGAAGCCGAAGACCTGGAAATCGTTCGCGAGCTGGCGCGGGCGCACGAATACTGGCGGATGAAGCGCTTCGACGTCGATTTGGTGATCGTGAACGAGCGGTCTCCTTCATACGATCAGGATTTGCAGGGCGCGCTGGAAGCTCTGGTACGCGCGAATCACGCGCGGTCGAACCCCGGGGAGGAAAGTGCTCGCGGAAACGTGTTCGTGCTGCGAGCGGACCTGGTTTCAGCCGAGGTTCGTAGTTTGCTTCAGACTGTCGCACGAGCTGTTCTGCTGAGCCGCCGCGGGACTCTTGCACAGCAGCTCAAACGCCTGGAGGTGATGCTGCCCGCGGCCGCTCCGCCGCCGCGCCGTCCGCCGGCGAGTCGTCAGCCAGAACCCTCTCGGGTGCGGCCCGCGACGGAGTTTTTTAACGGCCTCGGCGGATTTGCCAATGACGGCCGTGAATACGTAACGACACTCGGCGAGGGGCAATGGACTCCGGCGCCATGGATCAACGTGATCACCAATCCTTCGTTCGGCTTCCAGGTTTCGGTCGAGGGCGCAGGCTACACCTGGTCGATCAATAGCCACGAGAATCAAATCACGCAGTGGTCGAACGATCCGGTCGGTGACCGGCCCGTCGAAGTGATTTACGTACGCGACGAGGACACTAACGAATTGTGGGGACCGACTGCGCTGCCGATTCGCGAGGAGTCCGCGCCGTACACGGTTCGTCACGGCCAGGGCTACAGCATCTTCGAGCATACCTCGCACGGGATTGCGCTCGAACTCGATCAGTCAGTGCCGCTCGATGACTCGATCAAAATTTCGCGTTTTAAGATACGCAACCTGTCGGCGCGGTCGCGGCGCCTGTCGATCACCGTGTACGTCGAATGGGTGCTCGGCACCCTGCGCGCCGCATCGGCGCCGTTCATCGTAACCGAGATCGATTCTGGCACTCATGCGATGCTCGCGCGGAACTCTTATAGCACCGAGTACGGCAGCCGTGTGGCGTTTGCAGACCTTAGCGGCGATCAACTCTCATGGACGGGCGACCGCACCGAGTTTCTCGGCCGCAACGGGAGTTTGGACAATCCGGCGGCTCTGGCCGGTGCGGCGCCGCTCTCTAATCGAGTGGGCGCCGCGCTCGATCCGTGCGCGGCTCTGCAGACTCGGGTCGAGCTCAAGCCAAACGGAGCAACCGAAATCGTTTTCTTTCTCGGCGAATCGGCAACCAGGCCCGACGCGCTTTCCCTGATCGCCAAATACCGAGCCGCGGATCTGGACGCGATCCGCGCGGCGACCACGCGTTTGTGGGACGACGTCCTGGGCACCGTCCAGGTGAAGACCCCCGATCGTTCCATCGACCTCATGCTCAACCGCTGGCTGCTGTATCAGACTCTCGCGTGCCACATGTGGGCCCGAACGGCATTCTATCAGGCCAGTGGCGCCTACGGCTTTCGCGATCAGCTCCAGGACGTGCTGGCGCTGGCAATCTCGAGGCCCGCCATCGCGCGCGAGCATCTGCTGCGCTCATCGTCGCGCCAGTTCGTCGAAGGCGACTTTCAGCACTGGTGGCTTCCGCCGTCGGGACAGGGGGTGCGAACCCGGATCTCCGACGACCGCGTATGGCTACCCTATATCGCCGCTCAATATGTCGAGGTCACGGGCGATCGCTCCGTCCTTGAGGAGGTGGTTCCTTACCTCGAGGGTCCGGTTCTGCGTCCTGGCCAGGACGAATCTTACTTTCTTCCGACCGTCTCCGACGAACGCAGTTCTCTCTACGAGCACTGCGCCCGCGCGCTCGACCACAGTCTTGCAGTCGGGATCAACGGCTTGCCGCTGATGGGTTCTGGAGATTGGAACGACGGCATGAACCTGGTCGGCGAAGCAGGCCGGGGCGAGAGCATCTGGCTTGGCTGGTTCCTTTATACCGCGCTCTCGGAATTTGCGCAGTTGGCGCAGAGCCGCGGAGAACAACCTCGCGCCAAGACCTGGCGGGAGCATGCGGCCGCGTTGCGTGAAGCTCTCGATCGGCAAGGATGGGACGGCGGCTGGTATCGGCGTGGTTACTTCGATGACGGCACGCCGCTGGGATCGGCTTCGAGCCTGGAATGCCGCATCGATTCGATCGCGCAATCCTGGGGCGTGATCTCCGGCGCTGCGAATCCGGATCGCGCGCGTATCGCGATGGCTGCCGCCGACGAATACCTCGTCCGCAGCGAGGACTCGCTGGTCCTGCTTTTCACGCCACCGTTCGATAAGACCGCGCTGGACCCCGGTTACATCAAAGGATATCCACCCGGAATACGCGAGAACGGCGGACAGTACACCCATGGCGCCGTTTGGGCCGTAATCGCCTTTGCAATGCTCGGTGACGGCGACAAGGCTGGCGAACTTTTCTCGATTTTAAATCCGATCAACCATTCAAACACACGCGCCGGGATCCATCGCTACAAGGTCGAACCGTACGTGCTCTGCGCCGACATATACTCCGTGCCCCCGCACAATGGACGCGGAGGATGGACGTGGTACACGGGCTCCGCCGGATGGATGTACCGAGCGGGTCTCGATTCGATACTTGGATTTCGTTTGCGCGGCGAAAGCCTGCTCCTGGATCCCTGCATACCGAGCAACTGGCAAGGGTACGAGATCACTTTCAAGTACCACTCCGCGCGATACCAGATATCCGTCGAGAACCCGCGCCGAGTCAGCCGCGGCGTCACGCAACTGGAGCTCGATGGCGCGATTTTGACCGATGCCTCACGCAAGATTCCTTTGGCCGACGACGGCTCGATCCATCGCGTGCGGGTGGTGCTCGGATGAGTTTGCACTTGACCGCAACGGCAGATATTTCATGGTACCTGTAGTTCCCGAGCCGAAGAAATAGCGAAACTGATTTTGCATATGATGATTATCGGAAAATTCTGTGGTCGCGATGGTCTTAAGGTGGCATGGCGATTGCCTCGGTTCCGTATCGCCACATCGTCGACTGACTACTAGCCCCAGCTTCGTTCGCATGGCATGGTTTCGGGGCTATACAATTCGACCTGAGACCATTTGGAGGATTGCGCGATGCCGCCTCGGTCAATATCCACGGCCAGTCTGACCTTCGGACTTGTCTCGATACCGGTTCGTCTGTTTCCAGCCACCAGCTCCAAGACAATCCGATTCAATCTGCTCCACGCTAAAGATAAGAGCCGCATTCAGGAAAAGATCTTCTGCCCGGTGGAAGAGAAGATCATCGATCGAAGCGAGTTGGTGCGCGGCTATGAAGTAGAGAAAGGCCGCTTCGTCACCTTCACCGATGAGGAGTTAAAAAACCTCGAAGCGCAGGCCGATCACGCGATCGAGATCGCTGAGTTCATTCCAGTCACTGAAGTCGATCCGGTCTATTTTGAAAACTCATATTTGCTCGGATGCGAACCGACCTCGGCAAAGGCGTATCATCTCTTGAGAGAAGCGATGGCGAAGGCCGGCCGGGTTGGAGTCGCTAAATTCACGATGCGCGGAAAGGAACGCCTGGTTTTGCTACGGCCGTTCGACAAAGGCCTGATGCTGCATACGATGTACTACAAGGACGAAGTTCGATCGTTCCAGGAGATCGATCATGGCGCGGATGCGCCGGTCAAGGATTCGGAGCTGAGCCTCGCACAGCGGCTGATCGCGGATCTGACTGAGAAAAAATTCAATCCGGAAAAATATAAGGACACCTATCGCGAGCGTGTAGTTGCCGCGGCCGAGGAGAAGCTCGCCGGGCACGAAGTGAGCGAACCCGCACCCGAAACCCGCCGCGGCCAGGTGATCGATCTAATGAGCGCGCTCAAAGCGTCGCTCAAGAAGCGCGGCGTTCCGGTCGGCGCCGATCGCGAGGAAGCGGAAGGTTCGGCTGAGCCTGCCGAAGAAAAGACCGCTCACGCCTCGCGCCGAGCAACCCGCGCGCGCCGCGCCACGAAGTAAGAGGAAGACTGGTCATATCGGCGAGGGCTACCGCCGGCGGTAGCCCCCGGGCGTCGATTCGCGGCGCATAGGACGCGTCGTATAACATTTCCGATCATGTCGCTCAGCAAATACCGCCAAAAACGGAGCGCCGAGCGAACCCTCGAGCCATTCGGCAGCGCAGTCCCCGCGCCAGGACCAGCGACTGCGGGAATTTTCGTCGTACAGAAACACGCCGCGCGACGTCTGCACTATGATTTCCGACTCGAGATGGAAGGCGTTCTGCGTTCGTGGGCGGTTCCTAAAGGTCCTTCACTTAACCCCGCCGATAAGCACCTCGCGGTCGCGGTTGAGGATCATCCGCTCGAATACGGCGACTTTGAAGGTGTGATCCCCGAGGGCAACTACGGCGCCGGCTCAGTAATAGTATGGGATCGCGGCGTCTGGAGTGCTCAGGATTTCAAGGGCAACGCGGCGGACGCGATTCGCGCCGGCAAACTCGACATTATCCTGCGCGGATTCAAGCTTGGCGGAGCTTACACGCTGGTGCGGACCGGCGGGAGGCGCAACGCCGATCCTAAAGACAAACAAAATTGGCTCCTGATCAAGAAGCGAGACGAGTTCGCAAACTCCGAAGATGTCCTCCAAGCACATCCCCGCTCAGTTCTGTCAGGATTGACGATCGAAGAGATGCGCGACGCTCCCGCCGCGGGGCGCAGAGTCGCGGACAAGCTCGCACGGCGGCGGCTCGCCGAGCTTTCGAAACCGCTACACCGTGCGGATTTTCCTCTGATGCTGGCGAAACTGGCCCAAGAGCCATTCGACAGCGACAAATGGCTATTCGAGCTCAAGTACGACGGGGTCAGGGCACTGGCGATTCGAGACGGGGGCAGTACGCAATTATTCGCGCGAAGCGGGACTGAGATTACCATCCGCTATCCCGAAGTAGTGCTTGCGCTGAATTCGCATCCCTACGAGCGGTTTGTTATCGACGGTGAGATCGTCGCACCGGATGAGCGCGGACGCCCGAACTTTCAGCTTCTGCAAACACGGATGCACGTCAACGACAAGCTTCGGATCGCCCGCCTCAGTTACGCGGTTCCGGTCCGCTATTTCGTATTCGACTTGCTGGCGTTCGATCGGTACGACACTCGATCGGTGCCGATCGAGGAACGCAAGCATCTACTCCGCGAACTAATCAGCGGCGACGGACCAGTGCGGTATTGCGACCATGTGGTGGCCCGCGGAAGGGATATGTATGGCGCGGTCTCGGAAAACGGTTTGGAAGGTATCGTCGCGAAGCTACGGAATTCGCCGTATCGCGGCGCGCGCAACGGTGACTGGCTCAAAATCAAATGCCCGCGGATCAGGGAGTTCGTGATCGGAGGTTACACCGATCCTGGAGGCACGCGAACTCACTTCGGCGCCTTGCTGCTCGGACAATACGAAGTAGACGGCGCGCTGCGATTCACCGACAAGGTCGGAACCGGTTTCGATCGCGAGAAGTTGCGCAAAATCTATGCAATGCTCCAGGAGCGCACTCAGGATATATCACCATTTCGAAAAACTACACGCACGGAGACGGCCGCGCCAAAAGACGCACACTTCGTGCGGCCGGAACTCGTCTGCAAGATCAAGTTCAGCGAGTGGACCGACCATGGCGGCATCAGGCAGCCGAGCTTTCTCGGCCTGATCGCGGGTGCCGATCCGCGACAGTGTCTCTATGAAGGCCCGAGCGAGCGCTCTGACCTTACGGCCGAAGCATCGCCCGACAGCACACCGAGCGGTAACGGAACGCAGAAGATTCGAGCCGGCGCTCGGAATGCGAAAGATCAACCGGCAGTAGCCTCCATAACTAATCCTGAAAAAGTGTATTGGCCCAAAGAGGGTTATACGAAAGGCGATCTGGTTGCATACTACCGATCGATTTCAAAGTGGATGCTGCCGTATTTGAAGGATCGGCCGGTGATGCTGACGCGGTTTCCCGATGGCATCGGCGGCAAGATGTTTTATCAAAAGGATGCGCCCGGGTTTGTGCCGTCCTGGATTCGGACCGAGAAGATTTATTCCGAAGATTCTCAACGAGAGATTGCCTATTTCATTTTGGAAAGCGAAGAAGCAATCGCCTACGTTGCCAATCTTGCGGCGATCACGATTCACATCTGGTCCTCGCGCATCCCCACTCTCGAACGTCCGGATTGGCTGCTCTTCGACATCGATCCCAAAGGCGCCACAACGCGTGCGGCGGTTCAAGTCGCCCAGGAGGTCGCGACCGTTCTGCGCAAAGTGGGATTGGAACCGTGCCTCAAGACGTCGGGGCAAATGGGTCTGCATGTGGTCGTCGGATTGGCTCCGAAATATACTTACGAACAGGCGAGGATGTTCTCCGAGTTGGTTGCGCAGACGGTGGTAAACCGTATTCCTGAAATCGCTACGATTAATCGCAATCCACGCACGCGCCAGAGTCGAGTGTATATCGACTATCTACAACTCGGTCATGGCAAAACGATCGCGGCTCCATTCTCGGTGCGCCCCGGCGCTGGCGCGCCAGTCTCTGCGCCGATGAAATGGCCGGAACTAAAGCCGACGCTCGATCCCGCGGTTTACAACATCAAGACAATGATCTCGCGAATGGCGCGGATGAAACGCGATCCGTTTCTCGACTCGTTGATCAAACCCGCGAGCCTGGAGGATGCGATTCATCGCCTTGAGCCGCTACTCCACAAGCCGGAAGGAAACCACCGGGTTCCTTCGACCTGAAAACCATGTCCGATCGGACTCACTTCGTCCTAAGCGACGATCGATGGGCGAATGCGCGGTCAGGATCGCTCGTTGAAAATGCGCGCGTAAGTTTTCTGCGTAGCGGCCGCCTGCTCCTGCGCCTTGCGGCGTTCCTCTGGAGTGGCCATCGCCGCGATCATCTTGCGCTCGAGTGCAATTGCTTCTTCCAATGGCAATTGAATGCCGCGATTGATCAACGCTTTCGCCGTTTTGAGCGCGTAGCCTGCGCGCTCGATATAGACCCGGGCGATCTTTTCGCAATTGGCGATCAAATCGGCTGCCGGCGCGACCCGGTTGACCAGCCCTACGCGAAACGCATCCTCGACTGACCACGGAAGTCCGCTGAAAATCATTTCCTTTGCGACTCCGGGACCGACCAGCCGGGGAAGGCGCTGCGTGCCTCCGCCGGCGGGCAATGCGCCAAAACGGATCTCGGGAAGACCGATAGTTGCCGTGTCGGCGATGACGCGAATATCGCAGGCCAGCGCAATCTCGCATCCACCGCCCATCGCGGCGCCGTTGATCGCCGCGATTACCGGAACGCGCGACTGTTCAATCGCGCTGAACATGTCGCGCCGCGGCATCGAGCGCTGCTCGCTCTTTGGTTCCGGGCCGCCCGAACGCGCCTCGCTCGCGCGTCGTGCGAAATCGCGCAGATCCGCGCCTCCGCAGAAATGGCGGTTGCCCGCGCCGGTGATAATCAGCACGCGATATTCGGGGTTGGCTTCGATCTCCTCCATCGCACTGACCACTTCGCGCGCGAGCTGGAAGCTAATCGTATTCGCGCGATCGGGACGATTCAGCATCAGGTAGCCAATTCCATCCTTGCACTCCAGGAC
>JBOHWH010000137.1:0-14415 GCA_050736695.1 Binataceae bacterium (SeqCode)
TCTGAGGCTTGCCCCCGTCATTTCGACCGCAGGGAGAAATCCCGAGCGCGGGGCTACTGCATGTGGCGTTGGCGCGGAGCATGGACGCCTCGGGATTTCTCGCCCAAGGCTCGAAATGACGACCCCAGAGAACCGCCAACGCCGAGGTACTTATCCGGTCGAGACCGCCCACGATTATCGACAGTCTCCGTGCGGGAAGGGGTCAGGGATTAGGTCGCTTCTGCCCTGCTATCCGCGCGCTGTTGCTACTCCGGCCGTCGCGGGCTCTGTTGCGCCTGCGCGTTCCTGGCCTCGGCGGCGCAGTTCGGCGAACGCTTCGTCCACATACGCGCGCATCAGCGCGACATCGGGCATCAGCCGCGGCTCCGCCATCATCCCGAAATACAAACTCTGGTTGTAACTCAAAATCGCGACGCTGTAGCCGAGCGTCGCGCCCAGCGGCACCAGTGGAATCATGTCGAGGCATCGATGCCCCAGCAAATACAGCGGCACCTGCACGCCGGGAACGTTGGTCGCGACAAAATTGATCATCGAGGCTGGCAGCGCGAACCCTCCCGCGGCCGGTTTCCATCCACTGAGCTTCGCCAATGCCGCGGCCGCATCGATTGCGCCGGTCGCGATGCGCGAGCCCATCGCAATCAGCGTCGGCGGAACCCCTTCGGCCAGACGCATCAGCGACTCGAGCGATTGCGCGCTGCCCGATTGCTTGATTCGCTCGGTCTCCGCCGCGATGAGCCTCAGGCGCTCGACCACGTCCATCGGCTCGGCGGACGCGGTCGGAAACATCATCGAGACGCGATTGCCAAGGGCGCTGCGTTCGTCGCGATGGCGCACGTTGACGGGGCATCCGATGCACAATTCCTCGCCGCGCCCTTTGTATCCATGATGATCCAGGTAACGCGCCGCGCCTTCGGTCAGGATCGTCAGGACGACATCGTTGACCGAGCCGCCGAAGGCCTGCCGAATTGCGCGGAAGTCGGCGAATGATTGGCGGGTCCATGCGATCTCGCGCCGCTCGGTTACGACGCCCGCGTTCCACGGCGTCCGGACGATTTGCCGAGTCGCGAGCTCGGTCATCGCGCGCGCCGCCGACGCGAGCGCCTGCGCGTTTTTCGCGGCACTTGCCGGATCGCTCATGGTCTCGCGCGCGGTTTGCTGCGCGCTTTCCATCGTCGCGCGAAGGCGTTCGCGCGCCGCTTCGATAAATCGCACGGTCCCCGAAGACGGTGGATTCGGCACCCACGGCGTCTCGGGCGGCGCTACCGGCTCGGGGTCGGGCCGGAAATCGTACATCACCTTCAGAAGCTCGACACCCGAAACTCCGTCCACCAAGCAATGATGCACCCGCCAGACGACGGCGGTGCGCCCACCTTCGAGGCCCTGATAGACCTGCATGTCCCACAGCGGACGCGCGCGGTTAAGCGGCGATTCGTATCCGCGCATGATGAGGCTGAGCGCGGCGGCCTCGTTCGTGCCCGGCGGCAATTCGCGATTGAAAACGTGATTGTCGACGCTGAACTCCGGATCGTCTTCCATCATCGCGTGCGCGAGATTGAACGGCACCGGCGCAAGCCTTTGGCGATAGCGCGGGATGAGATGAATCCGGCTGGTGACGTGTTGCCGGATCGCCTCGAAATCGATTCGGCCCTCGAACAAGCCGATCGACCCGATATGGAGCGGACCGCTGTGCGACTCGGCGTAGATGAAGGTCGCGTCCTGAGTGGACAGACGGTAGCTCTGGGTACCGCCGCCGAGAATCTCGGAAGCCATGGCCGCACCTCCAAATGTCGCGGACAGCTATAGTTGAGCACGGGGCACGCCGCTTTTTAATCTTACGGATTGCGTATGGCGGATCGCGCCGTCGGTTTGATCCAACCTTGGCAGGCATCGGCGGCCATCTGCAAGCCAAATTGCGCGTCCGCGATGCTTGCCGGATCCTCTAAGATGCTGCGAAGATGTTGCGGGAACTCTTTGAATTTTTCTCGCGGCCCGGCACGCCCACAAGCTGCGGCGCGGAGGATTACGATGGCGCAACAGGCGAAGACCGACACCAAATTTCCGATGCATTTGAAGTTGCGCGACGGCCGCCAGGCAACGCTGCGCCTGATGCAGCCGTCGGACCAGGACGCGATCCTTAAATTCGCCGCCAAGCTGCCCAGCGACGACCTGCTCTTCCTGCGCACCGACATCACCGACAAGGCCGTCATCGGCGATTGGATCGATAACCTCAAGAAGGGCAACACCATCACGCTCCTGGCTGAAGTGGACGGCGACCTTGCCGCGTACGCCAGCGTTCACATCGAGCACGCACGATGGACGCGGAGAATCGGCGAGCTGCGCGTGAACGCCTCGTCGAAGTATCGCGGCCTCGGGCTCGGCCGCCGCCTGACCGCCGAGATCTTCGAGGTCGCACGGGGCTTGGGGCTAAAGAAGTTAACCGCGCAGATGACGCCCGATCAGACCGCCGCGCGCACCGCCTTCGAGCATCTCGGATTTCAGGTGGAAGCGGTATTGACGGACTGGGTGGAAGATCGCAAAGGCCACCCCCGCGACCTCCTGATAATGACTCACGACGTAACCGGCTTTTCCGATCGCATCGTCGCCTAGCCCTGCTTGTCCCTAGTGCAGCGCAGGCAGCGGACGCCAGGTGAAGATCACCTGGCCGCCGGAGACGTAGCAATCCAGATCGTGATGCTCGAGGTCCGCCGCTTCGCGTGCGCTACGGAAGTTCTCGACCGCGCGATGCATCGCGTTGGAGCCCGGAGCGCTCGGTCCGCGCTCCATCCGATCCGCCTTAACTGCGGCGCCTAAATCGACCGGTAGGCAGTTGGGGCCGCAATGCTGCTCCAGGGCCCCGGTTCCGAACGCGGCGCATCTCAGGCACAGCACGACGGGGGCGTTGTCGCCGGCCTCGGGCCCGAAGAACTCAT
This sequence comes from Binataceae bacterium (SeqCode), assembly GCA_050736695.1. Taxonomy (GTDB): domain Bacteria; phylum Desulfobacterota; class Binatia; order Binatales; family Binataceae; genus JBARDN01. Next base: position 2,931 of record JBOHWH010000137.1, read on the forward strand.
GCTCGAGCCTTTCCAGCCTGATCGCGCACTCGGACCACACCTCGCGTGCGCGCTCGGTGGAGAAGCGGCGAATCGCGCGCGCTAACTCGCGCATCAGCAACTCGCCCGAGCGAGGTTTGAGCGCGACGATCGAATCATCTTCAATTCGGGCAATCGCGCCGAGTTGCTGGGCCAGGAAGTGGCGCAAATTGATCGGCAGCCTGCTTCCAAGACTCAGCCGCACCGGCTCGAAGTCTTGCGGCTCAGGCTGCTGCGCGCGCATCCGGCGCGCAAACGGTCTTGGCGCCCCTAAAGGTGTCAGCGAAGCCAATCGTTCGAGCGGCGTCGGGGTTCCGTAAGCGAATCTCGAGACCTGGGCGTGTCTATGTCCGAGCGGTCCATTTCGCACAGGCTAACCTCCCTGGTTCTCCCGATCCGGGCGTCGCGATCCGTAGCGCAGGTTCCACCCAGCGCGGCGGCGGTCCACGCGATACCCGAACCCATTTCCAGGATGTATGCGGAGCTCTATTTCGGCGTGAGCGAAGACAACGAAACGGGCGGCGTCAGCGAAACTCATTTGCTGCCCGGCCGTCCAATCATTCAAACCACAACAACTGACGCTACCCTGACGAAAACTGCCGGAATCCAAGCGACGGCTACGCAAATGCTCCGGGCGGACGTAACCGCCGGAACCGGCCTGACGAAGAGCATCGAAACCATTCCGCGCCATGCGCAGCGGCTCTTTCTACTCAACCATCAGCCCGCTCAGTATCCGCAACCGCCCGCCCCAATCCCCACAACCCAAGCGGCGGCTCGATGGAGCAAGCGCACGGCGGGGACGGCCCAATCGAGACCCATGCTTAGGTCGTCTCGAACCGTGCGATGTTACCAGGCCAACGGCTACCCGATCGCAACGAACGCATTCTTGTCTAGCGCGCGGAACTTACCAGAGCAACATTGAACGATCGATTAATTGATAAGTTCTCACTTGACAACGAAACCGCCGCGTGACCTTTTTTGGCACACCCGCCGGTATCGCGCCGGCAGATAAATGAGGTGCCCTAATGACACTCGAATCGAGCTTTGAGACGCCAATCACCAAACGCCTCGGGATTAAATTTCCGGTCTTTCAAGCGGGCATGGGCTTTGTGGCACATGCCGAGCTTGCCGCCGCGGTCTCCAATGCGGGTGGCTTGGGATGCATCGGGTCGGGCTCGATGAGTGCGCGAGAGTTAACCGAGCAAATCCACCGATGCCGCGATCTTACCGACCGTCCCTTCGCCGTCGATATTCTTTTTGCCGAAGTTAAGGCCGATCCCAAAAACGCGACCGTCCTGCGCTACGCCTCCAACGTTCAGCGCCTTATCGATATCACCTTCGAAGAGAAAGTCCCGGTCATCGTCTCGGGCCTGGGTAACCCCGCCGGCATAGTCCCGCAAGCGCACAAATCCGGTGTCGTTGTGATGTCACTGTGCGGCAACGTCAAGCAGGCGCGACGCCTCGAAGCCTCAGGCGTCGATGTGATCGTCGCACAGGGGCACGAGGCTGGAGGCCATACCGGACGAATCGGCACGATGACGCTGGTGCCGCAGATCGTCGACGCGGTCCGCGTCCCGGTCCTTGCCGCCGGCGGACTCGCCGACGGGCGCGGACTCCTGGCAGCGCTGGCGCTCGGCGCCGAAGGCGTATGGATGGGCAGCAGGTTCGTCGCCTCGGTCGAGGCCTACGCGCATTCCAACTACAAGAACAAGATTGTCGAGATTGACGAGGAGGGCACCACCATCACGCGATGCCATTCCGGCAAGCCCTGCCGGCTCATCCGCAACCAGTTCACCGACTCGTGGGTCGGACGCGAGGCTGAGATAAGGCCGTTCCCGATCCAGTCGGTCGAGTACGGATTTCCGCTGGCCGAGAAGGCGCGCTACGAAGGCAAAATCGAAGAGGGCGGGATGGCCTGCGGCCAAAGCGCGGGGCTGATAGATTCGATCAAGCCGGCCGGACAAATCGTGCGCGACGTGATGGCCGAAGCAAAAGCCGCCCTCGAGGAGCGCTTCCTCGGCGTCCGCCGCTCCTCAACTCGCGCCGCATAGAGCACAATCACGCGACGCGAATAATCGCGCGCCGCCGGGCTTTTGGCCGAATACTGATTCTCACATCCTGGTCGAGCGCGTTTAGAAAGCGGACCAGTCGCTCGATCGAGAAGCCATCGATCCGCCCATGCAACAGCGCAGAAATTTTGGGCTGCGCAACCCCAAGAATTCGCGCTGCCGCAGTCTGACTCAGCCGCCGCTCTTTTATAATTCCCGAAATTCGATGCAACAGATCCGCCTTTGCCTGAAGCACCTCCGGCTCAGGCAATGCGATATCCCGAAACACGTTGCCGCTGCTTTTTGTCACCCGGATCATCGAGGTACTCATCTCATTTCGCTCCTCAAGTCCGCATAGTCGCGTTCCGCGTATCGCAGTCGCAGCTTGATCAGATCGAGGTTGGCTTTCGGAGTTGCAATTCCTTTTTTCGATTTCTTCTGGAATACGTGAAGGACATAAACGACGCCGAAGAAACGCACCGTATAAACCGCTCGGAAAGTGTCACCATCGAAATCATCGAAAATCTCAACTACTCCCGCTCCGTGAAAGCCGCGAAGCGGCTTGGCTGCCGCATGCTTTCCGCCTAGGTGCGCCTCGTTAAGCGCAACACCAATGATGGTTCTCACCGGCTTCGGAAATGCGCGAAGTTCATCGAGCGAGCTACCGATCCATCGTATCGGGCGCCGATGCGGGCTCACAGGCACGTAACAGGTATCCCAGATTTAGTATATGCAGTCAAAGCGATCTGATTGAGCGATTGCGCGACTCCGCACAGAGCCGACGCGACGACGAACATCGTGATCGAGATGACGAAGTAGCGCTTGCGGCCGAAGCGTTCGGCGATCCATCCGGTCATCGGGATCATGATTCCGGTGGCGACCAGGTAGCTGGTGACGACCCACGCGATCTCGTCCACGCTGGCCGAAAAGCTGCCCTGCATGTGCGGCAGAGAGAAATTGACGATCGAGCTGTCGAGCACCTCGAGCACGGTGCCGAGCATGATCGAAACCGCGATAGTCCACTTGCGCGCGCTCGAGAACTCGTGCACTTCGGGAGTCTGCTGATCGATCTGTCTGGGCGTGGCGCTCATCGGCGGATATTCGCGGGTACCGTAACCCGTTAGCCAAACTTGTGGCAAAAGACCTGCGCGCGGTATGTGGTCATCGCGCGTAATGAAACTTTCGATGTTTGCCGTGCGGCCCAGGGTGCAATTCTCAATCGATATGAGGCGTCATCTCAATGAAAAAAAAGTTTAACACCGTCGCAGGATAAGTCGACTTTGTCGTTATTTTCGAGGAAATAGCGAGTTTTTAGCTTTAGAAGAAGGCACACTAGGCATCAATGCCCCACCTCAACAAGTGGATCTTGATCGAAAAATGCGTCTGACGGCGTTTATGAGCCTGATTCTGAGATGTACGAAAAGCGTCTGACTTGTTGGAAATCGCGATGTGCGTAAAATATTGAAGTGCAGCTGCAAAACAATCCGGTGAGATAAGCACGCAATATCGGATCGCGGCAGCCCTCACCGATTGGAAGGTGCAGGCGGAGGACACTCCGTGAGATCAGCACGCGATTTGGGATCGCGGTAGCCCTCACTGAGCGCCCACCCTCCGGTAGCACTATAATCCTCTCACGTTTTATAATGCAGGTGTATGATGGAGGATTGCTGCCCCCTAGCTGCCTGGATCCCAATTCGCAGGCGGTTTGACTCGATCAAAAGACCTAACGTATGTTAGGGAGAGTAGGCGTGACGCATCGTGCGCGCGCGTTCAGCAGAGGTCATCTTCATGGGTCACGAATCCAGGCTCTCGTTTACTGAAGCGGAAATCCTTTCCAATCCTCCGGTTAAAGAACGGCTCATCGTCAAGGGTGTGAGATGCCACGGCGGTTTCGACGGCGAGGGCAAGTACGTCTCGCCGCGCACTCTGTGGCGCGTGCCCGCAATCAAGGCATGGCAGGAGCAGCATCTCGCGACCTCCGGACTGCCGCTGGTCGAGATTCCCGCCGACACCGTCTCGCCCCGGCTGCCCAACGTCGCGCAGGCGAAATATCTGCTGCGCAAAGGCGTGCGCGAGCCGATGATCCGGTCGCTGACCGAGATCGCGATTATCGAAGGCTTCGGCGCGCAGATTCGCGACCTGCCGGTACCTCCGCTTAACAGCTTCATCAAGGAGAGCACCGAGGGCACCGCGCTGGCGCATCTGACTTCCGGACTGTTCGAGGCGCACGCGCGCGACGAAGCCGGATGGACCGAAGAGGGCGGTCATCGCCAGATGTGGGAGGCGGCACGCGATGCCGCGTTGTCGAACCCTGACATTTCGCCCGAGATCTTTGCGGCGATTATCGCGCGCCGCACCGGCGAGCCGCCTGCGCTCTTCCCCGAGCTGGGCGCGCCGGTGGAGCGGCTCTTGCGCTTCATGGTCAATGTGCTCGCAATCGAGGTTTTCGCCGCTTCGACTTTCCAGTGGGCCGAGGAAATTCTCTCCGATCCCGAGGTCTCCGACGCTCCGGTCGCCGCCGCCGATCTGGTGCGCTTCATCCGCTCCGACGAATCGCCGCACGTCGAGTATCTGCGCACCGCGCTCTCGGAAATTTCGGCGCGTACGCTTCTGACACAGGACGGCAAGGAAGTTTCGGGCAAGCGCGCGGTGGATACGCTGGTCGAACGTTCGCTGCGCGCGATGCTGCGGCAGAGGATCGTCGATCAACCGCCGATGGTGCGCGAGATGATTCGCAAGACCGCCAAGGTCCGCGATATCGACGAGTTGTTCGCCGGCTTCGACGCCCTTGCGACGTCGTGGAATCCTCCGGCGCGCTACGCCGACCTTGCGCCAACCACTGCGGGAGCCGCGCAGGGCTACTAAGAGAAAACTATCCACAGATTACACAGATTAAGGCGGCGTGTTCTTAGGAACGCGCCGCCTGGTTTTTCTGAATCTGTGAAATCGGCGAAATCCGCGGTTTCTCTTTCCTACGGCTCCAGGCGTTCCATCATTCGCGGGAACGGGATGCATTCGCGGATGTGATGAATCCCGCAGAGCCATCCTGTCATCCGCTCGATTCCCATTCCGAAGCCCGCGTGCGGCACCGAGCCGTAGCGGCGCAGGTCGAGGTACCATTCGAACGGCCCGAGCGGTAATTCGTGCGCGAGAATCTTGTTCTTGAGCGTCTCGAAATCATCCTCGCGCTGTCCGCCGCCTATAATCTCGCCGTGTCCCTCGGGCGCCAGCATATCGACGCATAACGCGACCTCTTGCCGCGCCGGGTCCTGCTTCATGTAGAAGGCTTTGCACGCGGCCGGGTAGCGATGCACCATCACGGGGCGATCGAACTCGCTTGAGAGTATGGTCTCTTCGTCGCCGCCAAAATCGTCGCCCCAATTGACGTTCGCGCCCTTCGCTCTAAGCCGCTCGATCGCTTCGTCATACGTGATTCGCGGATAGGGTGTCCTGGTCGAGGCTTCCAGCTTCGAGACATCGCGTTCGAGCGTCTTTAGCTCCACGCTCCGCCGCTCGAGCACGCGGCGCACGATATACGAAACGAAATCCTCGGCCAGCGCCATGTCGTCATCGAGATTGAAGTACGCGGCTTCCGGCTCGACCATCCAGAACTCCGTCAGATGACGCCGCGTCTTCGACTTCTCCGCACGAAACGTCGGACCGAAGCAGTACACCTTGCCGAACGCGAGCGCGCCCGCCTCCGCATAGAGCTGTCCGCTCTGGGTCAGATAAGCTTTGCGATCCTCAAAGTAGTCGAGCTCGAAAAGATTGGTCGTGCCCTCGCACGAAGTTGGAGTCAGGATCGGCGCGTCGAAGAGCACGAAGCCGCGCTCGGCAAAAAAATCGCGGCATGCCTGCGCAACCTCGCTGCGGATGCGCAAAATCGCATGCTGCCGCGACGAGCGCACCCATAGATGGCGCTTGTCGAGCAGAAACGCGGGGCCATGCTCTTTGGGTGTGATCGGATAATCCGTGGACGGCGCGATCTGCCGCACGCTCGCGACCGTCAGCTCGAACCCGCCCGGCGCGCGCTTGTCCTCGCGCACGATGCCGGTCACTTCGAGCGAGGTCTCCTGTCCCATGTGATCGGCGGCGGCAAATGCGTGGTCGCCAAGGTCGGCTTTCGACGCTACGCACTGGCATAGCCCGGTCCCGTCGCGCACCAGGAGGAAATGGATCTTGCCGCTCGAGCGCTGGTTGTAAAGCCATCCGCGCAGCGTGACTTCGTCGCCGACATGACGCGGAAGATCCTCGATATAGACCCACGACATGCGTCCTATTTAAGCACATCAGGGCGCGTCGCGGAGCAGCGCGCCCGCGTCGCAACCGGAGCGCCCTTCAGGTAGCCTTACGTCGCAGGCGCGGATGAACGCATTCGATTTTGTGGTGGTTGGCGTAGTGGCGGCGGGGGCGATTTACGGTTTGCGCCAGGGCCTGCTCCGGATGATCACCTCCGCGGTGGCGCTGCTCGCGGCGATTTATGTAGCGTCGGTTTACTACTCGCGCGCCGGCGAGATCGCGCAGCACGAGTTCGGCGCCGGAGCGACGGCCGCCTCGATCATCGGATACCTGCTCGTATTCATAATAATTTTTTCCGCGATAGAAGTGGTCGGCACCGCGGCGATCAGGCTAATCCAGGTGGTGCATCTCAGTTGGGCCGACCGGCTTGCGGGAAGCATCCTCGGTGCGGCGCTGATCTGCGTCGTGATGGGAATCGCGGTGATCCTGGTAGCGGCGGTACTGCCGCCTGACGCGGCGATCCTGCGCGACTCGCGTCTGGCGCCGATGCTGGTGGAATACAACGATACGCTCGTGCGCTACATCCCCGACCAGGCCAGGCAGGCATACGATAACAATCGCGAGAATCTGATGCGTTACTGGATTGCGCAGGCCGAAAAAACAGTGACGCGCACCGGAGCAACTCCGGCGGCGTCACCCTCTGCATCGAGGTAATGCGGCGCGATTCGCGCCTTCACCCACGCGCGTCACGATGCTTGCGAAAGGAGCGCAGGCATCGCGCCTCGTTAGGCCTCTAAAGCGTGATCGACAGCCTTAATCAGATGGCCGCGCGGAACCGCGCCGACGATCTGGTCCTTCACTTGGCCGCCCTTGATGATGAGCAGGTTGGGAATGCCGCGCACGCCGTAGCGCGCCGGTACATCCTGGTTGTCGTCAACATTCATCTTCACGACCTTCAAACGGCCGGCGTAGTCGTTGGCAAGTTCGTCAACAATCGGTGCGATTGCTTTGCACGGACCACACCACGGCGCCCAAAAATCGATCAGCACAGGAGTTGCGGACTTAAGGACTTCCTGCTCGAAATTACTGTCGGTAACATGAACAATCTTGTCGCTGGACATTGAGAGCATTCTCCTCGCCGAAGCGTTGCCTAGGATGAACATAAGGACGAGGGATCGCCCAGTCAAGGAAGCCTCCGCGCGGCGCGAATAGACGATCGTTTGACAGCGGAAGCGGTCGGAGACCTAATTCCGGCTCACCATCGGGAGGTTGTCGATAATCGCCAAGCCTGTCTGAATCCTCCCCCATGGTTTGACATGGGGAGGATTAAAGGAGGGGGTGCGGGATTTCTTCCGCGCACTGAGCATCTCCGGCGATCAAACTTGACGAAGAACGAACGACCTTGGCGTGCATCGACAGTCTCTGCGGGACCACAAAATGACAAATTTGTCCTGTCAGCCTGAACCGAGGCTGCCGGGATGAAGGATCTCCGGGAAGCGATTCGACCGCTCCTGGCATGAATGCGAATTCTCTTTCTGTCAGTAGTGCGGCTCGCCCGTCCGGAACAAAGCGCGCACGGCGGCCAATCGGGCGGATCTCGCGTGGGCCGACGGCCGTCGGTGCGGCGGAAGAATCCCGCACCCCCTCCCTTAATCCTCCCCATGTCAAACCATGGGGGAGGAATCAGACGAGCTCGGCGCTCACAAACTCTCAGCGCAGTGGCGCCGCGGAATGCTGCGTCGCGTCGCGATCGGTCATCAGCCTTGCGGCGGTCCGGAACGCGGCTTCAGTCTCGCGGATCAAATCGGCGAACACTTCTGCCGCAGGCTTGATCTCCTTGATCAACCCCGCTCCCTGCCCGGTCGGCATAAACGTGCGCTCCGGATCGGCCTCGCCGCGGCGGGTTCCGGTGTAGTTCATCACGCCGTTGCGCTGCGAAATCATCGACTGTTCGGGGAACGGCTTGATCTTCGACGGATCGCGCTCCCATTCCATCGCGTATGACGTGCGAATTACGCGGCACGGTTTGCCGGTGTAGCATCGTGTGCGGATCGTGGTGTCCTCGTGCGCCTTCAGAATCGCTTCGCGATAAACGTCGGCGGCCTGCGCCTCGGGCGTTGCGATAAACCGCGTGCCGATCACGACACCCTGCGCGCCGAGCGTAAGCGCGGCTGCGATCTGGCGACCGTCCGCGATTCCGCCCGCTGCGAGAACCGGCAGCTTGATCGCGTCGATCATCTGCGGCACCAGCGACAGCATCCCGATCTCTCCGGTATGCCCTCCCGCCTCGGTGCCCTGCGCGACGACTACATCGACGCCGGCCGCTTGCGACTTCTCGCCATGATGCACTTTCCCGCACATCGCGACGACTTTCATCCCATGCTCATGCATCGTCTGGATAAACTCGGTCGGCACCGCGAGGCCGGCCACGAAGATGCGGACCTTCTCTTCGATCAGCACCGGCATATGCGGGCGCATCATGTCGGGAATCGGCGCGAGCAGATCGACGGCGAAGGGCTTGTCGGTGAGTTCGCGAGTCTTGCGGATTTCGGTGCGCATTTCTTCGGGCGAAAGCGACGCCGCGCCGATCACGCCCAAGCCGCCAGCGTTGGATACCGCCGCGACCAGCTTGTGCATCGCGACGCCGCCCATTCCGGCCAGCAGAATTGGGTACTTGATTCCAAAATAATCGCAAATCGGGGTCTGAAGCATCGGACTATTACTCCTCGAAGTGAGCGGCCGAGAGGGCTCGCCCCTGACCGACCCTATACTGTGGTCCGGCGCGAACAATCAAGCCGATCGTGTAGCGCGGCGGCGTGCGGATATGGCGCGGGACTTCGGCCTGATGGCATAATCGCGGTTTCCAGCGGAGAGGTGGCCGAGCCCGGTTTAAGGCGCACGCCTGGAACGCGTGTAAACTCGAAAGGGTTTCGGGGGTTCGAATCCCCCCCTCTCCGCCACCTTGGCCATGCAACTCACGCGACACGCGCATGCGATTTGCCGAATTCCAACGTGCCGCAGAACCTCAAGAAGTTGAAATTAGTAGATGCGAAATAGGCGGAGACCTCATGGATGATACAAATCGAGCCTTGGCCTGTTAATGCCAAGCAGGCAATGATTTGACCTATCCATGCCTGTCAGGTACAAGTTTAGCCCTTGCTTGGTTGAATTAGAAATTCTACGGAGTATCGAAGCGTGATTTCTCGTGCAATTTTGTTTGCAGTGGAACGAATGATAAGCGCTTCGCGGGGGCGCGCTCGACCCGCATTCCTGGTCCTGTTGCTCGTCGTGCTTGCCTCAGGTTCCGTTATGCTGATGGCGCATGCGTCGAAAGCAATTTCCGCAGGCGAGAGTGTGCAGGTCACGCCGCAGACGCTTTACGCCGCTGATCCGGGAGCCGCATCGGTGCTGATATTTTCAACCTCGTCCACCGGCAACGCGGTGCCGAGCGGCATTATCGCCTCAAGCGCATTTGCCGCGCTCGGGCCGCACGGAATCGCGCTCGACGGGTCCGGAAACATCTGGGTCTCCGACGATCTGAACGACGACATCTATGAGTTCACGGCGGGGACTGGAAATCCTCCGTACACAGGCGGCGCCAACAGTGCCTTTAGCGGTGTCAGCACTGGGCTGAGTTCGCCACACAATATCGTGTTTGATACCGCGGGCAATCTGTGGGGAGTCAACTCAAGCGGCAATTCCATCTACGAGTTTAGTGCGACGCAGGTCAATGCCGTCATCGCCGGAGGATTAGGATCTGGCGATGTTGTCCCGGCGGTCACCATCTCGGGTGTCGATTTTAGCCCCTACGGCATCGCGATTGACTCGGCTGGCGACATCGTTGTCACCCAGCAGGATGTCGGCGGCTACATCAATGTCTATGCGCCGGATACCACCCTGCTTTTTCATATCAGCGACCCGAGCATCGCGAACGGCGAGTATGGTATCGCGATCGACAGCGCCGGCAATTACTGGGTGAACGCGGTACAGACGACCGGCAACTTCGGTCAGATACTCGAGTTCGATCCGTCCACCTGTTTCAAACTCTCCCCCGGCAGTGTCTGCTCAATCAGTCCGACTAAGGCGATTTCTGCCCCGTCTGACCCCTCCGTGGTGACTCCGGTCGATATCGCAATCGATGCCTCGGGCAACCTCTGGGTCGGAAACGATTGGGGCGGTACGCCTATCGGTTTCGTCGGGCAATCGGCAGTATTCAACAATGGCGGCGGCGCGTGCACCGGTTCGATGACGAGTGCGGTCGCATACACCGCGACGGCGGGCAATCAACTTCTCATACCGATCAATACTGAAGGGATAGCGGGCAATCCCACGATCAGCAGCGTGACCCTGAGCAACGGCGACACCTGCCCGATACTCGAGTCGCTGGAAGCTGCGAACGATGACTCGATACAAACCCTCGCCGTCTGTCCCGATGTGTCGGGCGGGCCCAGGACTGCAACGATCAACTATACCGGCGGTGCCGGAACCTGCTATGCCTCGGCGGAAATTGCGGAGTTCTCGGGCTTCGGAGTGTGGTCGTATATCGACCAGGAAGCCACGGCGGACTTCGCCAATCCGCTGCTCACCGGCACGACCGGCACCATGGCGGAAAGCAACGAACTGGCGATCGCTACTGGGTGGATCTTCGATTCCTCGGATGGTGCGGCCTTCACCACCGGTCCGTCGAACGGCTACTTGGCGCTCTTTGGCGACACTCTTAATTCGGGGGCGAATGCAACCGCGAACGCCTATTTAGTCGAAACGAGCAATCCCACCACCACCGACACAGGCTGGACGGTGACAGCGACCGCTGGCCAGGCATCCGTATTCACGGTCGCGCCAAGCGGCACTCTCAACGAATACAACAGCAGTACAGGTGCGCTGATCACGACGATCGCCGGGAGCAACACGGGCCTGTTCGCGCCGCATGGGATCGCTTTGGCACCACCGATCACTAGTCCGACGCCCACCCCGACCGCAACTGCGACGCCGACGGCAACTGCGACCGCGACCGCCACTGAAACCGCAACCGCAACAGCGACTGCCACTGAAACTGCGACGCCGACTGCAACGGCGACCGCGACTGCCACTGAAACCGCAACCGCCACGGCGACTCCGACCGCCACTGCGACCAGCACCACGACTGCGACCGCAACTGCAACCGCGACTGCCACTGAAAC
>JBOHWH010000138.1:0-16050 GCA_050736695.1 Binataceae bacterium (SeqCode)
CTCCTCCGGTGCGCGAGACTGTGTTGCCAATCAACCGGCGTGTGGCGGCCGGATCGTAGGGTGGGACGGTCAGACGAGGATTCGGGCCGGCAAAATAATAGTCGAACGGAATCGAATAGTAGCCATGCGGGAATCCTCGGTTGGGAACTCGCAGTGCGCCCCCTGAGGAAACGAAGCCGGACTCAAAGAAGATCGGCGCTCCGGGCCGGTTCGCATCCGCGATCATCCGAGCGACCGCGCCCCAAGGCTGAACCTGCGGGCGAACCGCAAGCGCAGTCGCCACCATGAGGGCGGTCACCGCGGCCACCGCAAGATTGCGCGCCCGGACACCCGAGAGCGCGAACAATCCCGCGCACAGCACTGACAGCATCGCGAACGCGGGCGACACGTAACGCAACTGGAACATCGGGCGCACCACGATCGATCCGGCGCCGAAAGCGACAATCGGAATCGCGATCCAGAGCAGGCAGAATCGAAACGGTTCGTCAGCGCCGGGTTCGATCCTGGCGCCGAAAACCATCCACAGCGCGAGCACGGCCGCGCCGGCTGCCACCGCGAGTTTGGTTGCGGTCGAGTAGTGATGGACCGGTCCGATCCAATCGAGCCAGTGTCCCGCGATCAGCACACGGCTCTGCGCGATCGCAATCGGAAGATAGGGCGCGAAGAGCAACATCGCGCCGCCAAGCGCGAGCCACGGCGCAATCCGCCGCTGGCCGCGAACAAAATCGCGAACCAAAATCGCGGCCTCGGCTGCGATAATTGCCCCGCCGCCGAGATGGATATAGATGATCGCGGCGCCGGTGATCGCGCAGGCGAGGGTCCATCCGGCGCTCCAACGCTCGCGCGTGCGGCGCAGCGCATACAGATGCGCCAGCGCGAACATGATCAGCATCGTGTACATCCGCGCCCGATACGAAAACGCGACCGCCATCGGATTGAATGCCCACATCGCGGCCGCGCCCGCTCCGGCGGCGTCGTCGAACAAATCGCGTCCGAGCGCGAAGATCATCACCAGTGCGCCCAACCCGAAAATTACCGACGGCGCGCGCAGCGCCGCCTCACGCGCGCCGAAGATCATCGTCCAGTAATGCAGGGCGATGTAGTACAAGAGCTGCTTGCCGGGATCGTCCAGGATCGGGATACGGACGATCGCGCCGATCCCGGGCCGCGTCGCCGCGTATGCGCTGTAGGCCTCGCTCGCGCCGAGAGGATCTCTGCCCAAGTGAAATGAATAGAACAAGGCGGCGGCGGCCATGACCGCGGCGAAGATCGGAATCGGCTGCGCCCAGGCTTGGCCGCGCGAAGGAGCTTTTTCCACCGCCATCCCCACTTCCTCCCGGCGCGCATAATATCGCAGACTCGGCACCTGGTCTCTACTGACGCCGAGGCACAGACCTTCCCGCGCCCGCGCGGCATCCGGCTATCGCGCTTGACTGGACCGCATCGGACTGGCCTTACTGGCCCAAGTCATGTCGGAATTTCTGGAGTCGGTCCCCGAAGTTACCGCCAGAACGGGCGACACGATCACGCTGCCGCCAGTCTCGCGGATGCGCGCGGAGGTGTGGGCGCTCGCCTGGCCGGTGATCATCTCATTCGCGCTCGATTCGATCCTCGGGCTGGCCGCGATGCTGATGGTGGGGCGGCTCGGGGCCGAGGCGGTCGGCGCGGTCGGCCTGGCGACGCAGATTCTGGGCGCGGTGCGCGCGGGGATTGCGGCGGTCGGGACCGGCGCGGTCGCGCTGGTCGCGCGCTATATCGGGGGCAACGATCGCGACAACGCCGAAGAGGCAATGAAGCAGGCCGTCATTTTCGGCGTCGCCGTTTCGACCATTATCGCGATTCCGGTAATCGTGTTCGCCACGCCCTTGATGGCGCTGTTCCAGGTCAAGGGTCAAATGGCCGCGATGGGCGCGCGGTACCTGCAAGTCGTGATGCTCGCCGAGCCGTTCCAGGGCGTGTTCCTGATGTGTACGGCGTCGCTGCGCGGAGCGGGCGATACGCGTACGCCGCTGTGGATTGGCGGGATTATCGACGTGCTCGCAATCATCCTGAATTATCTTTTGATCTTCGGGAAGTTCGGATTTCCGCGGATGGGCGTCGACGGCTCCGCAGTGGCGACATTGATCGCGATCGCGATCGGCGGGGTGTTGTTTTTCTGGACGCTGTCGCTCGACGGGATGGTGCTCAATTTTCGTTGGCGCAAGTTGTGGCCGGATTTCGCACTTGGATGGCGCATTCTGCGGGTCGGCAACCCGGCCGCGATCGAGCAACTGGTCATCCAGTTTGGCTTCGTCGCCTACGTCGCGTTTATCGCGAGCTACGGCGACAAGGAAGTTGCCGCGTATTTCATCGGTGTCCGGATTCTGGCGCTGTCATTTCTGCCGGGCTTCGGGTTCTCCGCAGCCGCGGCAACGCTGGTGGGGCAAGGGTTAGGCGCGGGCGACGCTGAATTTTCGCGCAAGGCGGGATGGACCTCGGTGGTCATGGCGATCGTGCTGATGTCCGCGATGGGCTTGCTATTCGTCGTGTTCGCGTGGCAGATCGCGGCGCTCTTCATCGCGGATCGCCAGGTGATCGCGTACACGGTGGCTTTCATGTATGCGCTCGCGGCGGCGCAGCCGCTGATGGCGATCGACTGGACGGTCACCGGTGCGCTGCGCGGCGCGGGCGATTCGCAGTTTCCGCTGTTCGGATCGCTGGCGGGCTTTTATGGGATGCGCCTGTTCCTGACCATCCTGATTGCGTGGCACCATGGACCGATCGTCTGGATCTGGTGGTCGCTGCTGGCGGACTACGTAGTGCGCTCGGTCATGAAGGGCTGGCGTTTCCGCACCGGCAAGTGGGCGGCGATTCAGGTCTGAAGTTTTTAAGTTCACACCAATGTCCCTGTTGGCATCCTCTTGGCGGGTGTCTTTACGCGCATCTTCGCACGCGCAATCCTTGGCTCGTGGGTGAAGCGGAACTCAGCGCAGAGATCGTCGAGGGCACGCTCGACCATCTGCTCTACGTAAACGACTCGACCGGCTACGGGGTCGCGGTCGTGAAGTCGTATGCAGGCGCGGGCGACACCCGGACGATCACGATGGTCGGCAATCTGGCCGGGCTGGAGATCGGCTCCGGCATTCGCGCGCACGGATCGTTCGAGAAGCATCCGCGCTACGGCGAGCAATTCCACGTGACCGATTTCGAGACCGTGCGTCCGGCCAGCGTCAACGCGCTCGAGCTTTATCTGTCCAAGGAAATTCCCGGAGTCGGGCCGGAACTCGCGCGCCGAATCGCAATGCACTTCGGCGAAACGCTGCCCGATATTCTGGATAACACTCCACACCGGGTGCGCGAGGTAAGCGGCGTCGGCCCCGTGGTCGCGGCGCGAATCGTAAGCGCGTGGCGCGACGCCTCGGGACTTCGCGAGCTGAACGTGTTCCTGCGCGGGCATGGAATCGGCGCCTCGCACGCGCGGCGCATTCATAACCAATACGGCAAGGATTCGCTCGCGGCGGTGCGCCGCGACCCGTACATTTTGGCGCGGACGATCCATGGAATCGGCTTCCGCACCGCCGACTCGATCGCCGAGAAACTCGGCATCCCGCGCAACTCGGTGCAGCGCGCGCGCGCCGCGATCATATATCTGCTCGAACGCATGAGCGACGAGGGTCACGTCTATGCGCCGCGCGAGTACCTGGAAGAGCAGTTCGCCTCCGGCCTCGAGATGGATGCCGAGCTGGTGCCGCGGGCGCTGGATTTGCTGGTGGAATCGGGCGAGGTTTTCGTCGAGCCGGCGAGTGAGCATACCGCGGTGTACCTGTCACGCCTGCACAATGCGGAAGTGACTATCGCAGAGCGGCTGCGCGCGCTGACCGCGGGCCGCCCGATGAGCGCGGCGGTGGCCGATCGCGCGCTCAAGACCGCATCGGCGGCAGAAGGAATAGCACTTTCATTCGAGCAGGTTCGGGCGATCAAGACCGCCTTGTCGAGTGCGGTCACCGTTATTTCCGGAGGTCCCGGAACCGGCAAGACCACGATCCTGCGCCAGCTTCTTCTCGCGCTGGCCGACGCGGGCCTTAAGCCAACCCTGGCCGCTCCCACGGGGCGGGCAGCCAAGCGCCTTCAGGAAGCGACCGGCCGCGAAGCGAAGACGATTCATCGCGTGCTCGAATACGCACCCGAAACCGGAGGATTTGTGCGCGGCAAGGATTTTCCGCTGCGCACGAATTATCTGATCGTCGACGAAGCCTCGATGATGGATATCGAGCTGGCAGCCAGCCTGGTCTCGGCGCTCCTGCCCAACTGCTCGCTCTTGCTGGTGGGCGATCGCGATCAACTGCCGTCGGTCGGGCCGGGCAGCGTGCTGAAAGACGTGATCGCGTCGGGCCTGGTGCCGGTGGTCGAGCTGCGCGAGGTTTACCGCCAGGCGCGCGAGAGCCAGATCGTCGCCAACGCGCACAAGCTCAATCGTGGATGGTTCCCCGATATCTCGAATGCGCCCGAGGGCGATTTCTTTTTTTTCGAGCGGGCCGCGCCCGAAGAAGTTATGGCTACGATCAAGCAGCTCGTGCAGCAGCGCCTGGTCGGCCGCTTTGGAATCAAAGATCCGCGCGAGATCCAGGTGCTGACTCCGATGAATCGCGGACCGCTCGGGACCCATACGCTGAACCGCGAGCTGCAGGCTTTGCTCAATCCGATAGGGCGCGACCTGCGCGCCGGCGACAGACTACTGCGCGAGGGCGATCGCGTAATCCAGCTCCGCAACAATTACGACAAAGGCGTGTTCAACGGATCGATCGGCCGCGTGATGTCGGTCGATCCGGCCAAGGGACGCGTGACCGTCGCGTTCGAGGAAACGCACGCCGAGTATGATCAGGCTGAGCTCGACGAGGTCGGGCTTGCGTACGCGATCTCGGTACACAAGAGCCAGGGCAGCCAGTATCCCGCGGTGATCATGCCGATTCATCCGCAGCACTATCTGATGCTCCGGCGCAACCTGCTCTACACCGCAATCACGCGGGCCGAACGCGTATGCGTATTGGTCGGGACCAAAGCCGCGTTGCAACAAGCAGTACGAAATCAGGACGAGCGCCGCCGCGCGAGCCGCCTCGCCGAGCGCTTGCGCATCGACTGAACGCTGCGATCTATCGCGCGATCGAATCCCACAGATCGCAGTGATGAACCTTGGCGAAGTCTGATTCGTAGCCGATCGCTTTTGGCGCCAGCGAAAGGATTTTCGGATCGCTCGCGCTATAGCGGGTCCACGCCGGCGATCCGCCGGGATTCCCTGTGGCTATGAATCGAATCCAGTAACCCATTATCGCGGCGCTGAGCTCTTTCTGCGCCGGCGTGGCCGAATCGTTGTCGGCGATCCTGCCGAATACGTATTGAATCTCCGAGCTGTGATACGCGCCGAGCGGGTACGGCGGAGGGAACCTGATGGGCGCGTGAGTATCGTTGAATTCGTATTGATACACCGGGATCTGCGCGGACAGCAGTGCCGCGGCCCGTGCGATCTGGCAACTGAAAGTCGCGTCGCCAAAGCCCGCGGCCGCGTCCAGAGTGGGCGTCGCGTAGTTGGCCAGCGGATAGGCGGCCAGCACACGCGCGGCGTTGTCGCCAAAGCGGGAGCAAATTTGCCCCTCGAATTCCTGCGCGCTCAGCTGCTTGCCGAACGCGAGGAACAAGGTTCCCTCATTGCGATTCGAGCCGTTGATAACCGGAACTTTGTTGAAATGTCCGGCCGTCAATGCCTCGACCGGCTGGGTCGGGATCAAATGAGAATCCATCACCGGCACCCAGACCGGCCTGCTTGCCGCGAGAGGACTGGCTGGAATCGCGGTCAGGACCTGCTCCGCAGGCTTCGCGCGCATGCATCGCGCGACGTCGTGCTCCTTGTCGCATCCGAGCTTGGCCGCGAACTCGTCTCCGCGCTTCTCGGCCTCGCTCAGAGTGAGCGTGCGCAGGATGCGCAGGAAAGGGCCGCTCTCGAGGATCGCGCGTTCAAACAGTCCCGCCGCCGCGGGCGAGACCAGATGCAGTCCGATACTGATGGCGCCGGCAGATTCGCCCGCGACCGTGACCTTGTGCGGATCGCCGCCGAACGCCGCGATGTTGCCCTGTACCCAGCGCAGCGCCGCTTGCTGATCGAGCAGGCCGTAATTGCCCGAGACATGGCGCACATCGGTGGCGTCGAGGCTGTGGCTGGCGAGAAAGCCGAATGGCCCGAGCCGGTAATTGATGGTAACGACGATCAGGTTGCCCTTTTCGGCTAGCTTGCTTCCGTCGTACATCGCGCCGGAGCCGACAACAAAGGTTCCGCCGTGAATCCAGACCATCACAGGAAGCCGCGTGCGCGCGGCATTCGGCGCGTAGATATTCAGATATAGACAGTCTTCAGATCCCTCGGTGTGCGAGCCGCGAAAGCTCATCTGCGCGCACGAACTGCCGGGGCGCGATGCGTCCAGCGTGTTGGACCAGCTCGCATGCGGCTCGGGCGGTTGCCAGCGCAGATTTCCGACGGGTGGTGCGGCGTACGGGACGCCGAGAAACTCGCGCACGTTTTCCGCGAAGATACCGCGAATCTCGCCTGCGCCTGTTTTCACGACCGGAGCGCTGGAATCGGCCGTCGCCGCGCGTGTAGCAACCGCGAAGAAGAGAATCGCCGCGGCGGCCGGCAATACGCATTTCACGAGCGATTTCGCATAGCCATTAACTCGAGTCATCTCACTTCTCCAGGAGGGTATGCCATTCATCCAAGTATGCATCAATGAAAATGCATATATACCATCGAGATCGCCACAATAGCGCCAAGCGCCACAATGAGTAATAGCTGAGCACCGAGCGCGCGCCATGCGGAGAAGCGGTTAACCTCGCCAATACACTTGAGCTCGACGATCAGTCCCCAGAACCCCAGGATTACGTTCAAGGCCGCGAGTCCGGGCGGAAATGAGAATGCTCCCGGCTTGAGCGCATGCGGCGTCATGATCCCGGCGAACAGCGCGACCACGCCGAGGCCGGCCGCGACGATTCCCGGGATGCTTGCCCACGCGATCGCGGCGCGGGTATGCAGAGCGGGTGCGATTCCGCCGAGTGCGCGGCAGGCCGCGGTGATCATCCATCCCGCGATGTACAAACCGGCGATTCCCCAAATCGCGAACAGCACGACTTTCAGCGCGACCAGAAAGGGCCACAGCATCGACATCGTGTGCGATCCGGACATCGCCGCAAGCCACGAACCCTCAAGCCCGCTTAGAGCGCCGCTCAACGCCGCGAGCGCGAGTGCCCTGCGCCGCGGATCGGAATCGACAATTTGGCGGATAGTATCGCGTGGCGCGATCCAGATACTGAAAAACGGCGCTACTGAGTCTCCCGATTGAGCCATACGCTTACCTGCCGCGAGTTCGCGAGCCTCGCGGCCCGGCCAACGTAGCATCGCGCGTCGCGGCAATACATCACTGTGGACTGAATTTTCCGAAACTCAATTGACACTCGCCGGGTCAGAGCCTAGCCTTTCCGCATCGCCGTATGGACGGCGTATGAATTTCTTTTGCAGGGAGGATGCCTGATGAAGAAACTGTCAAAGATGGTGATCGTACCGATAGCGATGCTTGCCCTTTCGCTGCCCGCGTGCGTCAGGATCATGTCGAGCTCGGTGGGCGATTCGAACAAGGTGGTTGCGGGCAACAGCGTCACCGCGCAGGCGGCCGATATGGGATTTCTGGAAGTCGTCGCGCCGGCCGCGCTGACGCAGACGGCGAACGCTAACTTGTCGGCGCAATGTCCGGGTGGAAAGTTTACCAACGCGACCACCGAACTTAGCCTGCGCGATTTTTTCGCGATTGTGCAGATGTATCAGATTGATGTGACCGCAATCTGCCAATAACCCGCAAATCTTGGCAGAGCAGATTGTTGGCGGGTTCGTCCGCACGCATCGATCATCAGATGCCGCGGACGGACCCGTTTTCTTTTTCCTCTCTAATCCTTTTGCGCCGATCCTGGCGGAAGACTGAAATCGTTTTTCGGAAGTAGCGAATCGATGGCGCCGTGCGCGCAAGTAACGTACGGCGCCATCGGCATTTTCCGCGCGGGCCTTTATCGCGCCCCTGCTGATGCGCTATTCCCGTCGCATCACGAAAACACGCGGGGACGGGTGATCATCATGGCGGAGCCGATCGGAAAGCTCGATCATATTGGAATCGCGGTAAAGAGCGTCGCTGAGGCGCGCAAGTTTTATGAGGGCGTGCTCGGCGCGCGCTTTATGTACGACGCCGAAAGCGAACGGGCGGGTTACAAGCTGGCCGAGTTCGATCTGAACGGCCTGACGATCGAGCTGCTCGAGCCGCTCGGCGCCGATTCTTTCCTGCACAAATTTCTCGCCACGCGCGGGGAGGGGATGCATCATCTGACGTTCAACGTCCCCGACACGAAGGCCAAGGCGGCGGAATTGAAAAAGTATGGCATGCGAGTCGTTGATGAGATCGAATGGTCGCCGTCGTCGTACGAGGCGTTCATCTCCCCGCGATCATCGCATGGCGTGCTGATTCAGCTCGGCAACGGATATCCAACGCTGTCGAATGATCCGCATTGGTTCAAAAAGGAGTAGCGGCCACTGGTGCGAGGCGGCTATCCGATCAATCCGGGATTTGCGCCGCCGTCGATCGTGATATTGGCGCCGTGAATAAACGCCGCCCGTGGCGACGCCAGAAAGACGATCAGGTCTGCCACTTCCTGCGCCTCGCCGGGGCGTCCAAGCGGCGTCATCCGCGCGTAAACCTCTTCGATATTGCGGCCGCGGGCGGCGCGCTCCGAGAACAGCCGCAATCGCTCGGTGAGAATCGGTCCGGGATTGACGCCGACGACGCGAACTTTATTCTTCGCGCCTTCGTCGGCGAGCGCCTTGGTGAAATGATTCAGCGCTGCGTTGGCCGCGCCCCCGACCATGTATCCGGCGCTCGGCCGGAGCCCTCCGGTGCCGATCACGTTGACGATCGCGCCCGAGTTTTGCCCCGCCATGATCGGCATCACCTCGCGCGCCATTCGTACGTAGCCGAAGAACTTCAGCTCGAAATCGGCGTGCCAGTCGTCGTCGGAAATCGTTTGAAAATCCCCTGGCCGCGCGCTGCCGGCATTGTTCACCAGGATGTCGATACGGCCGAACTCATCTACGCATCGCCGAACGACGCGATGAATATCGTCGGACTTGGTAAGGTCCGCCGCGACCGGCACGACCCGCGCACTTGCCGTTTGCCGCGCGAGCGCGACCGTCTCGTCGAGCGCCGCTTTGCCGCGTGCGCAGACGATCACCGCGGCGCCCTCCGCGGCGAGCGTCAGCGCGGTTGCGCGCCCTATCCCCTTGCTGCCGCCGGTCACTAGCGCAATCTTTCCGGACAGTTCTAGATTCACAGCCGTAGCCCCCGATATCGCGCAGGTTTGCATCGCCGCTTGCCGAGCGTCAAGCTGCGCGCTGCGCTCGCCTTAACACGGCGCCCTGTATCTGGCACGATTGCTCTGGTCCGGACGATGGCTCCGGGCGGCAACCCTGAGCGGCAACCCTGAGATGAGAGAAATTGTAGTTTCGTGCCTAAGCGCCGCAATCGAGCGGGCGCGCTCGAAGGGCACGCTTGCGTCGGCTCCGGCGGCGATCGGAATCGAAGCGCCCAAAGATTCAGCGCACGGCGATATCGCCTCGAATGTCGCGCTTACGATGGCGCGGGCCGAGGGCAAGCCGCCGCGCGCGATCGCGGCGGCGATCAAAGAAGCAATCGAGCTGCCGCCGGAGATCGCGGAGGTTGGAATAGCCGGGCCGGGGTTCATCAACTTCCGGATGGCGCCCACCTACTGGCACGGCGAGATTCGCCGCGCCGTCAGCGAAGGCGTCGCCTACTTTCGTCCGCGCAAGTGGGAGCTTGGCCCGGGCGCCGGAGATCGCGTGCAGATCGAGTTTCTTTCGGCGAACCCAACGGGACCGGTGACGGTTGGGCACGGGCGCAACGCCGTGCTCGGCGACACGATCGCGCGGTTGTTTGCCGCGGCGGGTTTCGCCGTGACCCGCGAATACTACTTCAATGACGGCGGGCGTCAGATGAAGCTGCTCGGCGAGTCGGTTCGCGCGCGCTACCTGCAGGAACTCGGAATCGACGCGGCGCTCCCTGAGGACGGTTACCAGGGCGAATACATTCGCGACATCGCAAAAGATCTGCGGGCGAACCGCGGTGACAAACTCGCCGAGACCGAGGACCGCGAATTTTTCCGCGCCGCCGCCGTCAAGGCGATCTTCGCCGATATCCTTCGTACCTGCGAGCGCTTGGGAATTCGCTTCGACCGCTTTGCCAACGAACTCGATCTGATGAAGGCGGGCAAGGTCGACAAGGTGCTCGAGGATTTGGGCGCGCGCGAGTTGCTCGCCGAACGCGATGGCGCCATATGGCTGCGCGGTGCGCCGATCGGCCTGCCCAAGGACGAAGTGCTGGTGCGCTCGGGGCCCGAGCGCGAGCCGACCTATCGCACCCCGGACATCGCGTACCATATCGAAAAGCTCGAGCGCGGCTTCGATCTGATCATTGATATTTTCGGCGCCGATCATATTGCCGAGCATCAGCAGGTAGTCGCCGCGGTGAAGGCGCTTGGCCACGACGTCTCGACCATCCGCGCGATCATCTACCAGTTCGTTACGCTCACGCGCGGCGGTGAGAAAGTCAAAATGTCCACCCGCAAGGCGACCTACGTTACTCTCGACGAGCTTATCGATGAGGTCGGCGCCGACGTGGTGCGATTCTTTTTTCTGTTTCGCAAATCCGACAGCCAGCTCGATTTCGATCTCGAGCTCGCGAAAAAACAGGCGCCGGAAAACCCGGTGTTCTACGTTCAGTACGCGCACGCGCGGCTGGCGAGCGTGTTTCGCGAAGCGGAAAAAATCGGCCTCGCGCTCCCCGCCGATACCGCCGCCGTCGATCTCGCGCTGCTCTCGGGCGAGGAACTTGAACTCGCCAAGCGCGCGGTCGGGATGCCCGCCGTGATGTCCGGCGCGGCCGAGGCGTTGGAGCCTCATCGCATCCCCTTCTATCTGCTCGACCTCGCGGGCGAGTTTCATCGCTATTACAACAAGCCTGCGAATCGTATAATCGGTCCCGGCCGCGAGCTCAGCCTTGCGCGGCTGTATCTGGCCGGGTTGATTAGGACTGCGATCGCGGCAGGCTTGGGAATCCTCGGTGTCAGTGCACCGGAGCGGATGTGAGCAGAGGGGTTTGAGGAGGCGATGCGATTCGAAATCAGGGCGGGCGGCGGAATTTTAATCCTGGTGGCGCTTGTGGGTCTCTCGTGTGCGGTGTTCGCGCTCGGGTTGATCGCGGGCTACGAGATGGCGCGGCAGAACACCACCGACACTACGCAAGTCGCATCGGTCTTTCCGGTGCCGAGTCCGCCCGCGCTTGAACCAACTCCGACAGCCGCAGCGCCTCTCGCGGCAAGTTCTCCGGCCGCGGCGCCGAGCGTCGCGGTGATCGCGCCGCCTGTACATCCGAAATCTTTCGCCGCTGAAAAGCCTTCCGGGACCGAAGCAGCCAGTGCTCCCGCCGCGCATCCCGAACGGCCGCATCCCATGGCGGCCGAAAGTCCGCGCACGGTAGCCAATGCCTCGCCACCGCCGATGGCGCCGAAGCATCCGTTCAATATCCAGATCGACGCGGTGATGGATCGCTCGGGCGCCGACGACATGATGCGGCGGCTGAGGGCTTTAGGCTTTCCGACCACCGAAGCCGCGACCAGCCTGAACGGGCAAACATGGTATCGGGTGAGCGTCGGCCCGTACGCGACGGAAGATCAGGCAAAGGCCGCGCAGGAAAAATTGCATCAGCAATATCGCGCGACCTACAACGGACATTGAGCGCGCGCGGTACGGGAATTCCATGATTGACTTGCGCGGCGCGTTTGTGGATACTCAGTGGGTAATGAATCGCTGCACTTCCGGCAAGACATGGGCGAGCTGGCGTTGGAACGTCGACGCATCCGCCTGCGCGCCGGTTTTGTAGCTGATCGAACAAAACCAGAATTCTTACAAGGGCCGCGGGCGAAAACCCGGCGGCTCTTTTTTTTGTGTGCAGACAGGAAGTGCGAGAGCAACAGGATTACAGGGAGATGAGCGCGATGCTGCAACCGACCGAACTCGAATTCGAAGAGTTGAAACGGCAGGGCTACAACCTGATTCCTGTGGCGCGTGAGATTGCCGCGGACCTCGAGACTCCCGTCTCGGCGTTCCTCAAGATCGCGCGCGGTGACTATTCGTTCCTGCTCGAGAGCGTTCGCGGCGGCGAGAAATGGGGCCGCTACACTTTTCTCGGCTCCGAGCCCGCGATGGTTATTCGGGCGCGCGCGAACCGGATGGATATCATCCGGCCCGGTCGCGGCGTCGAGGTGCGCTCGATTACCAACTCGTTCGAGGAGCTGCGCCGCGAAATCTCGCGGTATCGCGCTCCCGAGCTGCCCGGGAATCCACGCTTCTTTGGCGGTGCGGTCGGGTTCCTCGCCTACGACATCGTGCGCTGCTTCGAGAAGATTCCCGAAACTGCGCACGACGATCTCGGCGTGCCCGATCTGTACATGATGTTCACCGACACGATGCTGATGTTCGACAATGTGCGGCAGATTTTGCGAATCATCGCGAATGTGCCGGTGGACGAATTTCATTCGACTCGCGCGGCGTATCAGAGCGCGCAAATTAAAATCGACGAGATCATCGCGCGGCTGAAAGCTCCCGCGGTGCCGCCGCGCCTGGAGGGCGCCGCGCCCGCCGCCGCGGGCGACGCGACTATCACCTCGAACCTCACACGCGAGGCGTACATGGCAACGGTCTCGGCGGCGAAGGAGTACATCGCGGCCGGCGATATTATTCAGGTGGTTCCCTCGCAGCGCTTCGAAGCGCCGCTCACTGCGCATCCGTTCAACATCTACCGCAGCCTGCGCACCATCAATCCGTCGCCGTATATGTTCTATCTCCGGCTCGGCGAACATACTTTAGTGGGAGCGTCGCCTGAGGTGATGGTGCGCGTCGAGGGGCGCGACATCACGCTGCGTCCGATTGCGGGCACTCGTCCGCGTGGCAGGACCGACGCGGAAGATCGCGCGATGGAAACCGAGCTGCTCGCCGATCCGAAGGAGCGCGCCGAGCATGTGATGCTGGTTGACCTCGGGCGCAACGACGTCGGCCGGGTTTCGGAGATCGGTTCGGTCAGCGTGACTGAGTATATGGTCGTCGAGCGCTACTATAGCGTGATGCATATAGTGTCCAACGTGACTGGAAAGCTGCGCAAGGAATACGACGCGTTCGATGCGTTTCGCGCGACCTTTCCGCAGGGCACCGTGTCGGGTGCGCCGAAAATCCGCGCGATGCAGATAATCGATGAGCTGGAAAATACGCGCCGCGGCGTTTACGCGGGCGCGGTCGGATATTTCAGCTTCACCGGAAATACCGACACCGCGATCGCACTACGCACTCTGCTGATCAAAAATAATCGGGTTTACATTCAGGCGGGCGGCGGCGTCGTTGCCGATTCAGATCCGGGCGCGGAGTTCGAGGAGTCGGTCAACAAGGCGCGCGCGATGGTTCGTGCGCTGCAGGCCGCGCGCGAGTTCGAGCCGGCCGGGAGCGCGAGGTAAATGGCGATGCGGGAGCATAAGATCAATCTGCTGATGATCGATAACTACGATTCGTTCACCTACAACCTCGTGCAGTACCTGAGCGAACTCGGCGCGGACGTGACGGTCAAGCGCAACGACGCGATCGATGTGACGGCCGCGCGCGCGATGCATCCCGACGCGATCGTGATCTCGCCCGGCCCCTGCACTCCCAAACAGGCGGGAGTGTCGCTCAAGATTCTTCGCGAGATGTCCGGCGAAGTGCCGCTCTTCGGCGTTTGCCTCGGCATGCAATGTATCGGCGACGCGTTCGGCGGCAAGATCGTGCGCGCGGGCCGCCTGATGCACGGCAAGACTTCGCCCGTAATCCACGACGGCCGCACCATCTTCACCGGGCTTGCGCAAAAGTTCGACGCGATGCGCTATCATTCGCTGATCGTCGAAAACACTTCCATTCCCGATTGCCTCGAGGTCAGCGCGCGCACTGCCGAGAACGAGCTGATGGGCCTGCGGCACAAAACTTTGCGCGTCGAGGGCGTGCAGTTTCATCCCGAGTCGATCGGCACGCCCGAGGGAAAGCATCTGCTCAAAAATTTTCTGGATGGGCTGCGTCAATGAAGACGAGCGAACTGCGCGAGGCGTTCAACGCGGCGCTCGCCGGCGGCTCACTGGACGCTGCCGGCGCCGAGCGCGCGTACGCGGAAATTCTGGACGGCGGCGCCGCCGCGCCTGAGGCGCTCGTCGCGGGCTTTCTGGTCGCGCTCAAGCTCAAGCATGAATCCGCGGGCGAACTAACGGGTGCAGCGCGCGCGATGCGCTCGCGGGCGCGCACGCTCGAACTCGGCGATAATCTGATCGACGTTGTTGGCACGGGTGGCGACGGCGCCGGAACATTCAATATCTCGACTGGCGCCGCGATCGTGGCAGCCGCCGCTGGTGTCGCGGTCGCCAAGCACGGCAATCGCGCAATCACCGGATTGGTCGGCGCCGCCGACGTGCTCGAATACCTGGGCGTGAATATAGATCCCGGTCCCGCGGTGCTAGCGCGATGCATTCGCGAGGCCGGCATCTGCTTTATCCTTGCGCCCGCGTATCATCCGGTGATGGCGCGGCTGGGCGCGCTGCGCCGCGCGCTCGCAACACGCACGATTTTCAATCTGCTCGGCCCGCTCACCAATCCGGCGCGGCCGCGGCGGATGCTCGTCGGAGTAGGGGACCGTATGCTGCTGCGTCCGATGGCAGAGGCGATCGCGGCGCTTGGAGCGACTCACGCGCTGGTCGTCTCGGGGCATGACGGTCTTGACGAGATTTCACTTTCGGCGCCGACTCATGTCGCGGAGGTTCGCGCGGAACACGGGACTTGCGAGTACGATATCGCGCCCGAGGATTTCGGGATCGCGCGCGCCAGCGTCGGTTCTCTCGGCGCCGCGAGCGCCGCGACGTCGGCGGGTATGTTGCGCGCCGCGCTGTCCGGCAAGCACGACCCCGCCGGCGACGTGCTCGCACTCAATGCGGGTGCGGCGATTCACGCCGGAGGCGGCGCGGAATCGATCGCCGCGGGCGTAAAGCTCGCCCGCGAGGTGATTGGGTCGCGCCGCCCACTCGCTACAATCGATAAGCTGGTCCGCGCGAGCGGCGGCGAACCGGGGAAGCCTGTGCGATGAGTTCGATACTGGACAAAATCTTTGCGGCCAAGCGCGAGGAGCTCGCGACGGTCCGCGACCGCGTGCCGCTGGAGACGGTGCGCGCCGCCGCCGCGAAAGCCTCCGCGCCGCGCGATTTCGCCGCGGCTCTGCGCGGGAAGCGTCCCGCGATTATCGCCGAAATCAAACGCGCCTCGCCCAGCAAGGGCGATATTCTGCCCGACCTCGATCCTGCCGCGATCGCGCGCGCATACGCGGCCGGCGGCGCGGCCTGTATCTCGGTTTTGACCGACGTTCACTTCAAGGGCTCGCTGCTCGATCTGCGCGCGGTTCGCGGCGCCGCCGATTTGCCGATCCTGCGCAAGGATTTCATGTTCGACCCGTACCAGGTGTATGAGGCGCGCGCCGCCGGCGCGGACTGTATCCTGCTGATTGCCGCGATGCTTTCGGAGCCGGAGTTGCGCGAGCTTCACGGGCTTGCGGCCGAGCTCGGACTTGCGGCCCTGGTCGAGGTTCATGACGCGCATGAGCTCGGCGCGGCCGCGCGGCTCGGCGCGGGGCTGATCGGAATCAACAATCGCGATCTTCACACCTTCGTCACCGATATAGCCGTGACCGAAAACCTGCTGGCGCAATACCGCGGCAACGCGCTCGTCGTTTCCGAAAGCGGTATCGACAGCCCGGATGATATTCGCCGCCTCTACGCCGCCGGTGCGCGCGCGTTTCTGATCGGGGAAAACCTGCTGCGCGGAGGCTCGCCGCGCGCGCGGCTCGACGCGCTGGCACACGC
>JBOHWH010000139.1:0-18962 GCA_050736695.1 Binataceae bacterium (SeqCode)
GGCCATCCCGATCCGATCGACGGTATGAATGATTTGGCGCTGCAAATTGGAGAGATCGACCACGTCGAAATCAACCAGTCCGAGCGTGCCGACTCCCGCCGCCGCAAGGTACAGCGCTACCGGCGAACCGAGCGCTCCGGCGCCGAGGATCAGCACCTTCGCATCGAGCAGTTTCGCCTGTCCTTTCTCGCCGACTTCAGGAATCACAAAATGACGCGAGTAGCGGGTGAGCTCGTCCGGCGTGAATTGGCGGTCGGCCTCCCACGGAAGTCCGCGATCCTTCCATGCGTTGAAGCCGCCGGTGAGATTGTACACGTTCTCGTACCCAAGCTCGCGCATCGCGCGCGAGGCGTACGCCGAGCGGGTTCCAGAGGCGCACTGCATGATTACCGGGGTTTTGCGGTCAGGCACCTTCTCTTCGATCCGGATCTCCAGAAATCCGCGCGGGATTCCGATCGCCTGCGGGATATGCCCCTGACGCCATTCGTCGCTTTCGCGCACGTCGATTATCGCGGCGCCATTGTCGAGCAGCCGGCGCGCCTCGTCAATATCGATCTGCTTAATTTCTTTGCGCGCTTCGTCGAGGATATTTTTTGAACTCTTGGCCATACGCTTCTCGCTCCGTTTGGGAGACGGACACTAATCTCTCTATTATAGTTATAACCATCGCGAAGCACGCGTGCCGCTTGGGCAAGCGGGCACCGCGATTAGCCGCCCAGCATCCGATGCGACTCGACCAGAGTGCGGACGAAATTCAACACCGTGGCGGCATGTCCGCGCGGTGTGACCTCGTGAAACGCGCGGCGCAGGCGAAGGTCGTGATCGAGCACAAAGGTCGAGCGCGCCGCCCGTTCGCCTGACAGCACGCCAAAGTTCCGGGCGAGCAGTCCCTCGGGGTCGGAGAGCAGCATGAAGGGAAACGCATGCTTATCCGAGAATGCGCGATGGCGTTCGACCGAATCGGTGCTGATGCCGATCACCACGGCGTCGAGCGCCTGGAACTGATCGTGCAGCTCGCGGAACTCCTTGCCCTCGACGGTACACCCCGGCGTATCGTCCATCGGATAAAAATACAGCACGACATTGTGCCCGCGATAATCCTGCAGCCGGCGCGCTTCGCCGCGATCATCGCGCAACTCGAGAGTGAGCGCCTCGATAATCCTGGGTTCGGGTTTTGCGGCGCGTTCGTCAGGCATGAGTCTCGGCCTCGGCGATCGCGCGGCGCTGGGTGAACTTGATCGCGGCGTTATCGATATTGACCGAGCACAACGACCCGCACATCGAGCACACGTTGGAACCGGATGCCTCGCTTTCCTCTTTGTAACGGCGCGCCTTGTCCGGATCCATCGCCATCGCGTACATCCCTTCCCAGTTGAGCGACTTGCGGTAACGCGACATCTGATCGTTCCAGACCTTCGCCGCGCGCACGCCCTTCACCAAGTCGCCGGAATGCGCGGCGATTCGCGTCGCGATCACGCCTTCGCGCACGTCGTCGATATCGGGCAGCCGCAGATGCTCGGCCGGAGTCACGTAGCAAAGGAAATCGGTGCCGGCCGCGGACGCGATCGCGCCGCCGATCGCGCCGGTGATGTGATCGTATCCGGGCGCCACATCGCAGGTCAGCGGTCCGAGCACATAGAACGGTGCACCACCGCAGACCCGCTTCTCGAGCTTTACGTTCGCCTCGATCTGATCGAGCGGCACATGTCCGGGCCCTTCGATCATCACCTGCACGCCTTGCGCGCGCGCGCGTTCGGTCAATTCGCCCAGTACCAGCAGCTCGGCAAGCTGGCCGCGGTCGGTCGCGTCGCCGGTCGCGCCGGGGCGCAGGCCGTCACCGAGCGAGATGGTAACGTCGTGCTCGCGCAGGATCGCGCAGACCTGGTCATAGTGCTCGTAAAGCGGATTCTCGTTGCCGGTGCGCTCGATCCATGCGGCCAGTAGCGCTCCGCCGCGCGATACAATTCCTTCGATCCGCTGATGCCCGCGCAGCTTGGCTACCGAGTCGCGCGTCACGCCGCAATGCAGTGTCATGTAATCGACACCCTGGCGCGCCTGGCGCTCGATCACCTCGAGAAAGTATTCGGCGTCGAGCTCCATGATCGAATGTTCGGAGGCGACCTGGTAGATCGGCACCGTGCCGAGGATTATCGAGCATCGCGAGAGCAGCTCGCCGCGAATCTTGTCCAGGTCGGTGCCGGTCGAAAGATCCATCACCGAGTCCGCTCCGTAGCGCACCGCGGCGTAGAGCTTTTCGACTTCCTCTTCGAGCAGTTGATGGAAATTGGACGCGCCGATATTGGCATTGACCTTGGTCCGCAGCCGTTTGCCGATTCCGATTGCGCGGAACTGATGATGCGCGTTGTGCGGAATCACAACTTCGCCCGACGCGACCAGCGCGCGAACTTCTTCGGGGGAAAGCCCCTCGTCTTCGGCGACCTCGCTGATTTCGCGGGTGATAGTTCCCTTGCGCGCGGATTCAATCTGAGTCATTTCGCCACCTCAGCGGACGCACGCGGCATCCGCGATAGACAATTTTAAGGCTAGTCTTCGCCGTAGGCGATGCCATTTTTTTCGCACAGCGCGCGCAACTCACGGATCATCCGCTCAGAGCGCGCCAGATGCGCAACCGCGATAAAATTCGCCAGCGCCACGAAGAACATCGCCGCCGTCGCCCAGTACATATGCGTGAGCACACTGCCGCCGTGGATTACATGCACACCGTAGCCGTACGCGACGAACAGAATCGCAAGCCCAAGCAAAGTAAGCGCAATCGTAACGCGGGTCATCTTGGCTGGCCGCCGGCTGGCGCGCCTATTCGTGGCCGCGCGGGTTGTGCCGATCGATCACCGGCAGATTCACCGGCTGAGCCGGCTCTTCGTAATCCTTGGGCATCGGACGCTCGGTGTAGGTCCGCAACTCCGGACGCAGCGGATCGAAAACCTTCGCGTCCTGCTCGCGATACCATGCCAGCATCTCGTTCATATTTCCGTCGCGTCCATCTTTGGCGACAACGCGCGATCGATGCATCAGCATTTCCTTGGTCTCGATAAAATCCTTGCGGTCGAAGCCCCAGATCCGCGGATGCACGTACGTGTCCATCCGGATTGCGTCGCACGGGCAGGCCTCGACGCACAGCCCGCAGTAGATGCAGCGCAGCGTGTCGATTTCGTAACGCACCGGGAATTTTTCGATATGCGGATCGTCGGCCTCGCCGGCTTCGATATAGATGCATTGCGCGGGGCACGCGGTCGCGCACAGGAAACACGCGGTGCATCGCACGGAGTTGTCTTCGCGGATGGTCAGGCGATGGCTGCCGCGAAAATTGTCGGAGTAGCGTTTGCGCTCTTCCGGATACTGGACGGTCGCAGCCGCGCGGCGTGATTTTGCCAAGCCGAACAGATGCGCGAAGTTGAGCGCGAAGTTGCGCAGGAAATGGTAGGTGGTGACCGCGATTCCCCGCAATACTTCGGGCAGATACATCCGCTCCGAAAAGTTCATTTCCTCGCGTCGTTTCATTTTACAACCGGCACAAGTTCCCTTGTCAGGATTGAGGTTTCTGAAGCGCGCGCCGTGCCGGCACGCGTAGAACTCGCACCGCAACTATAAGGGCCGCAAGCTTTTGCAGTCAAGGTGAACCGCCAATTCAGGCCAGCCGCGGGTACAGGCGCGACGGATTGTCGGCCAGGATCTTGCGCTGGACCTCGGACGAGAATTCCTTGCGGCCGGCGGTGAGCTTTACGGTGTCCGGAAAGCGGCCGTCGAAGTGCGGATAGTCCGACGCGTACAAAATTCGATCCGCGCCAACGTGCTCGACGACATAAGGTAGCGTCTCTTCGTCCGGGTCGCACGAGATGAAAAAATTTTCCGAGCGTATAACCTCCGACGGTTTGCGCTTCAGGTTCGGCACGTACTCGGGCATCAGCTCGTAATGCTCGTCGAGCCGCTCCATCCAAAACGGCAGCCAGCCCACACCGGCCTCAAGGAACGCGCAGCGTAGTTTCGGGAATAGATCGAGCACGCCGCCGCCGACGAACGCCGCGATCCCGCGCATCACCTCGAACGGATTGGTCGCGGAGTGCTGAATAAAAAGATTGTTGCCCATCTCGAAAGTACCGAGTCCGTACGGCGGCCGTGCGGTGCCGCCGTGGAAGCAAGCCGGCAGATCGGTCTCGGCGCACGCGCGCCAGATTGGATGGAACGCGGGATGGTCGAGCAGCTTGTCCTCCATGTGCGCGGACAGATAGATGCCGACGCACCAGGGTTCTTTGGCGACGCGCCGGATTTCCGCCGCCGCGCGCTCGGGATCGCGCATCGGCACGATCGCGACGCCGGTCAGGCGCGAGGGGTAGGCCGCGCAGTAGTCGGCGAGCCATCGATGGTATGCGCGGATCATCGCGATTTCGAAATCGACCGACTTGAGCGCACAGAAGCTCGAGACCACCGTCGCGAAGATCACGGCGACATCGATTCCTTCGCGCTCCATGTCCTTAATCCTGATGTGCGGGTCGTGGCCGCCGCGCATGTCGGGAAGTTCGCCCGAGGGTTTGCGCCCTGAGCGCACGATAGGCTTATCGGCCTGCGCGGTCCCGAGCGGGCGTCCGGTATTGAGCTGATGAAAAAAGCCGAAGAAAAATTTCGAGCTGCGAGTCTCGGCGATTTTCTTGAGCTCATCCAGATCGGCGCGGAACTTCGGATCGATATACTGATCGTAGAGCTCGTTGGGCTCCATCACGTGGCCGTCGGCGTCGATAACTTTGCTGCCCTTGAACATGATCGTGGCTCCCGCGCGCCAATCGATGGGCGCTGATTCGATATATCGCGCACGCGCGCGCTAAAACTCACGCCGCGCGTCAGGAAGAGTCACCGCGGATTACGCAGCTGATTCACAAGTATTGGGTCTTGATGCGAGGCCTGCGCGAGACGCAGCCCTTAATGGCGGTCGGCGCGGCGCAGGAAATCGCGTACTACGCGGAGGTAACGGACGGGTTCCTCGAGTTGCGGCATGTGCGAACTATGCTCGAAGATCGCCAGCTCGGAGCCGGGGACGAGGCTTTGGTACCATGCCGTCGATTCGGGTGTGGTTTCGTCGAAACGTCCGGCCAGGAACAGCGCCGGAATTGTGATTTCGCCGAGCCTCGCGGTGCTGTCGTACTCGTGCAGATTTCCGGTGCAGGTGAACTCGTTGGCTCCCCACATCGTCATGTACGGCTGTGCGCCGGTCCCGGCGACGGATCGATTGAGCGCGTCGGGCCACGTGTCGAGGCGGCATACGTGGCGGCGGTAAAACTCGAAGGTCGCGATCTGATACTCCGCCGTATCCTCATCGTGGCCAGCCTGGGCGCGCGCGATCGCCTTGAGCGTGGCTTCGGGCAGGTCCGCGCACAGCCGTTTCATGTCATCGAGATATCGCGGGACCGACAGGCACGGATTCGCCATCACGACGCTTTTGACGCCTGCCGGTTGTCCGAGCAGGTATTCGGCCGCGAGAATTGTTCCCCACGACTGTCCTAGAATATGCACCCGGCGCAGACCCAGCGTCGCGCGCAACTGCGCAGCCTCCGCGACGAAGCGCTCGATTCGCCACAGGCGTAAGTCGTCAGGCCGATCCGAGCGGCCGCATCCGAGCTGATCGTAGAACACCACCGGACGATCGTCGCCGAGCGCCTCGAGTGGCTCAAGGTAATCGTGTGGAACTCCAGGCCCGCCATGCATCAGCAGCAGCGGGGTTCCCGGACCGTCGCCGACGATGCGGTACCACACGCGGCCGCCGGTCACGGCGACGAAGCCCTCTCGAGCCTGGGACGATGCTGACAGAATTTCCTGCATAGGCCTCACGACTTCCTTGCGCTGCTCTAATATATTCCCTGCCCAGCGCACTGCGCGAGGAAGTTTATTTGAACCGTCGGGCGAAACGAAAAAAGGAGATTACAAATCGAGATGATCACCAGACGCGAGATGATGAAATCAGTCGGCATCGGTTCAACGCTGTTCGCCGCGGGAATACTGGCCGCGCTGGCGGATTCGCCGGGCGCGCGGGCCGCGGCAAAAAGCGGCGCCGCGAAATCGGACGCCGGCGTTACCGCCACCAAAGTTTACGACTATCCAATCGCCGAGCTGCCGAATTGCAACGGCGTCGTCGTGCGGGTCGATTACGCGCCCGGCACCGCGTCGGCGCCGCATCATCATCCGGGCTCGGTGTTTGCCTACGTGCTCGAGGGTACGATCGAAAGCCAGGTCGCGCCCGGACCGATCGTCAAGTACGCGAAAGGCCAGATGTGGTACGAAGAGCCGAAGGCTTTTCACAAAGTTTCGCGCAACGCCAGCAAGAGCGAGCCGGCGAGCATCCTGGCCTTCATGATCGTTCCGCACGGCGCGGCGCTCGTGATGCCGGGCAAGTGAACCGGCTATTTTCCGTGCGTGCGTTCCATTAATAATTGCGCGCGATGAATCCGGACGGCGCCGACACCTCCGCGGCCGAACCTCGCGCGCTCACACGCAGCGAGGCGGCGCACACCCTTTTCGCGAGCTTCCTTGGATGGACGCTCGATGCGTTCGATTTCTTTATTCTGGTTTTCGTCCTGCCGGCGATCGCGAAAGAGTTCCATCGCTCGATCGCCGATATTGCATTCACGATCACGGCGACGCTCGCGATGCGTCCGGTCGGCGCGGTGATTTTCGGATGGATGGCGGATCGCTACGGACGGCGCGTTCCGCTGATGATCGATATAGTCTTCTATTCGATCATCGAGGTCGCAAGCGGCTTCGCGCCCAACTTCACCGTGTTCCTGATCCTGCGCGCACTGTATGGAATCGGAATGGGCGGCGAGTGGGGAGTCGGCGCGTCGCTGGCGATGGAGGCGGTCGGAAGCCGTTCGCGCGGGTTTTTCTCAGGCTTGCTGCAGGAAGGTTACGCGGTCGGATATCTGCTGGCGGCGGGCGCGTTCTTCTTCGTGTTTCCGTACTTCGGATGGCGCGCGATGTTTTTTGTCGGCGGACTTCCCGCCCTGCTGACGCTTTATATCCGGAGCAAGGTGCCCGAGTCCGAGGCGTGGAAGCGCACGCGGCCCGGCCGCCACGCGATCGCCGGTGCGATCCGCCGCGACTTGAAGCCGTTCCTGTACCTGATTGTGTTGATGACGACGATGAATTTCGTCTCGCACGGCACTCAGGATTTGTACCCGACGTTTTTGCAGAAGGCGCGCGGACTCGATGCGCGCACCGTCGCGACAATCGCGATTGTGTACAACGTCGGCGCAATCATGGGCGGACTGTTCTTCGGCTACTGGTCGGATCGAATCGGGCGGCGCTACACGATGACGGCGGCGGTGATCATGGCGGGGCTGGTGATTCCGCTCTGGATCTATCCGCAGTCGCTCCTCTGGCTCGCGTTCGGCGCCTTCCTGATGCAGTTCATGGTGCAGGGCGCATGGGGCGTTGTGCCCGCGCATCTGGCGGAAATGTCGCCGCCGGAAGCGCGCGGAATTTTCTCGGGCGTCGCCTACCAACTCGGCGTGCTGTTCGCCTCATACGCGGCATTCGGAGAAGCCCTGATCGCCGAACGTTTCGGCTATCAGACCGCTCTGGCCGGCGTGGCCGCGATCGTGATGGTCGCCGCCGCGGTCGTAATTCTCCTCGGCCGCGAACGCATGGGCGTCGATCTGCATGCGGGTTGATATCCCGGACGCTTTGACCATGGTTCATAGACTATGGTCAAATCCAGGTATGGCTGCGGAATCAATATCGGTTTCGAAGTTCAAGGCGACCTGCCTCAAAGTGATCGAGCGCGTGCGCAAAACGCGCGCGCCTATCGTAATCACGAAGTTCGGAAAGCCCGTTGCGCAAATCTCTCCGCCCGCGTCCAAACGAACAGAAAAAGCGGGCAAGAGTTGGTTGGGCAGCATGGCCGGAACCGGTCGGATTCTTGGTGACCTCATCGAACCCGCAGTTCCTCTTGAAGAATACGACGCGTTCAAAGTCGATTGAGACTTCTGCTCGACACACACATCTGGATCTGGGGCGCGCTTGAAAAACGGCGGCTTTCGGAAACGTTGACTCGCGTTCTTGCGGATCGAGGGAACGAGAAGTGGCTCTCTCCCTTAAGCATCATGGAATTTCATAACATGGTCGCCAAGGGACGGGCGACAATCGAGCAGGACTTCGGCGCATGGGTGTCGGAAAGCATTCAGTTGGCGGATTTCCGCGAAGCCGTCTTGACCAACGTCGTCGCGCTCGAAGCCTCGCGGTTCACTCTGCCTCACGGAGATCCGATCGACCGGCTGCTGGTCGCAACGGCGCGTGCCTACAAGTTGACGTTGATTACCGCCGATATAAGCATCATCGCCTCTGGCGCAGTCGATACGCTCGCGAATCGCTGACTCGAACTCGTCGCGCGGGGCTTTCGATTTGGCGGCGATTGCGCTAAACGGTCGGTATGGTGGAGCGCCATCCGCCGGAGGTGAATCCATGAAGTTTGGTCTCTTCTATGAAATCTCGGTGCCGCGTCCATGGGGCCCTGACACGGAAAAAACCGTTTACGACCGCTGCCTCGAACAGGTGAAGCTCGCCGACGAGCTTGGCTTCGACAACGTCTGGGCCGTCGAGCATCACTTCCTCGAGGAGTATTCGCATTGTCCCGCGCCCGAGTTGTTCCTGACCGCCTGCGCGATGATCACCAAGCGAATCAGGGTCGGCCACGGAATCGTCGTCTG
The DNA here is from genome assembly GCA_050736695.1 of Binataceae bacterium (SeqCode). Taxonomy (GTDB): domain Bacteria; phylum Desulfobacterota; class Binatia; order Binatales; family Binataceae; genus JBARDN01. Next base: position 8,712 of record JBOHWH010000139.1, read on the forward strand.
CGTCCCCGAGTTCAATCATCCGATCAAAATCGCAGAGCGCACCGCCGTGCTCGATATTCTTTCCGGCGGACGCCTCGAGGTCGGCACCGGCCGCTCCGCCACCTGGACCGAGCTTGGCGGCTTCCGCGCCAATCCCGACGAGACCAAAAAGACCTGGGACGAGTTCGTCCATTGCCTGCCCAAGATGTGGACCCAAGAACGCTATTCTTATGAAGGCCGCTCGTGGTCGATGCCCCAGCGGACGATCGTGCCCAAACCCTTGCAGAAGCCGCATCCTCCGATGTGGGTTGCCGTTACCAGTCCCGGCACCGAAATCGATGCCGCTGAACGCGGGCTCGGCAGCCTTGGCCTCACGTTCGGCGGATTCGCGGAGCAGGACGAAAAGGTCAAGCGCTATCGCAAGATCATCAAGAACTGCACGCCGGTGGGTTCGTTCGTGAATGAGGCGGTCTCGACCGTCAACTTTCTCTATTGCCATGAAAGCGATGCCGAGGGCGTGAAGATCGGCAAGCGGATGACCGGCTCGTTCAATTACCTGGCTGCGCAATTGCTGGCCGCGCGCGAGGCCTATCCGACCAAGTCGTATCCGTCACTCGGGCTGTTGCCTTCGCTTCGGCGCGACGTATCGGGCCCCGGCGACGAGTCAGGCGCGCCGGAGGGAATCGCGATAGGCGATCCTGCGCGCATCACGCGCGAGCTCAAGAAATGGGAATCGTGCGGCGTCGATCGCGTGAACTTTCTGCTGAACGCGCTCGAGACCATTCCACAGGACAAAGTCCTCGCGAGCCTGCGCCTGTTCGCCAAAGAAGTGATGCCGCAATTTCAGACCAAGGGCGATTCCGCCGCGGCCGCCGCCGGAGGCCGCTGATGCCGCCGCGTTTGGGAAACCTGGACCTGAATTCGTTTGCCAAGCTGGCCTCGGCGATAAGCGGCTACAAGACCGATCAGCTCGTCCTCAAGGGCGTGCAGATTCTCGAGCTGCACAACGAGATCGACGACGATCCCGCCGACGCGCTGATCCCGCATACGATGCATCCCGCGATTCCAGCGTATGCGATCATCAATCTGATGCATGCGCCCGCAAGTCCGTGGGGCGCCTTCACGATTGGAGAGGTTCGCGTGGCCGGCCGCACCGGCGTTCGCCCGCGCGGGTTCGTCCTGCGCAGCTATTGCGACAACGAGGCTGCCCGCAAGGAATTGGCCGCGCGATGGGGTTATCCGGCCGCGGCTGGAGCTGTCAGCCTGGTGCTGCGGCACGATCGGATCGTCGGCAAGATCGCGGTGGGCGCCAAGACCGTGCTCGAGGCCGAGCTGATCGATCGCGACGCGATTTCGGGCGGCGACATCCAGTACATCGCCTCGATGCATCTGGCGCGTAATAGCGACGATGGCAAGCTGGTGCTGGTCCAGGTCGATCCCGAATACACCTTCTCCAAGGCGGAGCGTGGCAAGCCTCACATAGTCGCGCTCGATCCGGCGGCCTTTGGCGCCACTGCTGCGAATCTGCGCCTGATGAATCCGATCATGGCCTGCTTCGCCACTGCGGACATGACGCTGCCGCGCATCCGTTACATCTGCAATCCGGAGTTGCCCGCGATGCAGGGGACGACCAAAATCGCCGCTTGATAGGAAGTTCTCTTTAATCGAGAATCGAATCGAAGCCGCGCCGGCGCATCCGGCGCGGCTCTTTCATGCCGGCTGTTCGGGAGACGGATTCCCTCAGAGTTTGTTTTTGCGGCGTTCGCCCGGGCACCTACTCGTTGGGCGGCACTCTTTGCGTCATCCTGAGCGGCGGCCGTTCGGCCGGAGTCGAAGGATCCCGGGCGTTCGTGCACATCATTGTGATTCCTCTCCGAGTCTTCGCGGCGCTTGCGCATCACCGCGCTGTTCGCGAGGATCGCGCTGATCGAGAGCACCAATCCGGCCTGGAATGATCTGACCGAGGAATAACAACGATGAGAAGATGTGGGTCGGCCCCGATAAAAAATAGGTAATCGTGAGAGTCTGCACGAACGCCCGGGATCCTTCGACTCCGGCCGCGACGGCCGCCTCTCAGGATGACGGAGAGGGCGACCACCGCTCAAATAAATTTGGTTCGTGGCGATTCGCCTGCTATAGTGGCTGTGCCCGCCCGACAAGGCTGAATCATTCAGCCTTATGTTCTCGCAGCTTGCCCGCCCAGGATTGAACGTATGAAGACGCCGTCGTCGCTTACCTGTCTTCTCTATTTATCGCTTCTCTGTTTTTTGCCGGGGATTGCCGATTTCTCGCGCAACGGCCCTGACCGACGGTACGCATCCGTTACGAGCATCGCGAAGGGCGCATGGAAAACGAGGCCGAAAAATCGCATCGAAGCCACGATCAAAGCCAAATTATCCAGCATCCTCACGGAAAATTTTTCAAGGGCACCGTAAAAAGCTACCAAACGAACCCACCGAAAAAGAGCTTCTACATCGCGCCGGCAATCACCCCGGACAGGCGACGCATCGCGGGTCTTTTGTTAAGCTTGTGCGCCAAGTAACTTCGCCGCACATCGATGGATCGCGAGAGAATCATACAGGTCTTCTTCTTCGGCTTTCTGGCCCTGATGGCCTACGAGCTGTATGCGATCCTGACGCCGTTCATCACGCCGCTCTTGTGGGCGATCCTGCTCGCGTTCCTGGCGCATCCTCTGCTCATCGAGCTTGATCATCTGGTGCGCCGGCGCACGCTCTCCGCGGTGATCATCACCCTTGGAGTCGCGCTGGTCGTGATCCTGCCGGCGATCTGGCTCTCGGACCGGCTCGCGGCCGAGGCGCAGAGCCTGTACGCGCAGGTCTCGACGGTGCTCAGTGGTGGCGGACTCGAGAAGGCCCGCGACTGGATGGTGCAGTCCGGTTTCATCCAGTCGATCAACCGGCGACTCGCACCGCGCGGGATTAGAATCGAAGACGAGATACCCAAACACGCCGCCGCCGCCGCGCAGGTGGTAAGCGCATACATCGCGCTGCATCTCACCAGCGCGGCGCGCAACGTCGCGACGGTGGTGATCGACTTCGCGATCATCCTGCTGATTTTCTTCTATCTGCTTCGCGACGGAGAGAGCTATTACAACTCGGTGCGCGAGCTGACGCCCCTGCATGAGGATGACAAGAAGGCGGTCTTCGAGACGCTGCGCACCACGCTGTCGTCGGTGATGCGCGGGCTGATGCTCACGGCGCTGCTGCAGGGCATAACCGTTGGCCTTGGGCTGATGATCAGCGGGGTGCCGTACTGGGCGTTTCTGGCGCTGGCGAGCGCCGCGGCGGGCCTGTTGCCGATCGGAGGGACCGCGCTGATCTGGGTTCCGGCAACGCTCTATCTGTTCTACACGGCGGGATGGGGATGGGCGATCTTCCTGGTGGTCTGGTGCTCGATCTCGCTTGCGATTATCGACAATTTCATCAAGCCGATGGCGATGAAGCACGGCACCGGACTGCCGACGCTCGCGCTGTTTTTCGGAATCGCCGGCGGACTCGAAGCTTACGGGCCGATCGGACTATTCATCGGCCCAGCGATCATGTCGGTGTTCGCCGCATTGCTGCGCGTGTATCGAAAGACCTACGGCGGCAGCCGCAAGGAAGCAGCCTGAGCGATTTTTCAAAATGGATGCGCGAGTCGTTCTCTGGCGGCCTCTGCCAATGCATTGCCAGCGCTGGGATTTGCCCGAGCTGCAGTCGGCGCGCTCGTGAGCATCTCGCGCTTGATCCAAATCCCGGCCAGCCACGCGGCGACGCCGTAGCTGACGGCGGCGACAAATATGCAATCGAGGATCAGCCCCCGCGACAGCCCCAGCCATCGTTCTAAGAAAATCGAGCCGACAATCGCCGCCACCGCCGCAAGGTCGGCAGCGAAGACTCCAACTGCCACCATCATCATCCGCATTTGATCACCCTCTGTAATTAAGACGACTTTGCGGCGAGTTGGATTCATTTGTGACCTGAACGAGCGTTTAGTAAGTTGCCGAAGCACACGCTTTGAAATGCATCTACGCGCATCCGCGTGAAAATTCGCCGGGTACGCGACGAGGTTGGATGAATGAAATACGCAATCGTTACCGGAGGGGCGCGCGGATTGGGCCTGGGAATCGTCAGCGCGCTGCTCGAAGAAAATGTCGTCGAAGCCGTCGCCGTGATCGACAAGGAACTCGCGCCCGCGCCCGCCGCAATCGCGAAACAGGTTCACGGCTTTCGCGCCGATGTTACCGACGAGGCCTCGATCCACTCCGCGGCCCAGGCGATCGCAGCGAAGCTCGGGGCGCATCCCGGCGTGCTCTGCAACAACGCCGGCGGCGGCGAGCGCGCATGGTTCGAGGGCAGCCGCCAGACCAACAATTGGGATTCGGTCGAGACCTGGCGCCGCTACGTCGATCTGAATCTCAACTCCGTCTATCTAGTCTCGCGCGAGGTTGCACCGCGGATGCGCGCGGGCGGCGCGATCTGCAACACCTCGTCGATCGCGGGAATGCAGGCGGTCCCGATGCTGGCGGCATACGCAGCGGCAAAGGCGGGCGTGATTTCCTATACCAAGACCCTCGCTGCGCAGCTCGGAGCGTCGGGAATCCGCGTGAACGCGGTAGCGCCGGGCGTCATCTACACTCCCCTTTGGGAGCAGCTTGGAGCGGCGGTCGGCGGCGGCGACGACAGGGCGCGCGAGGCCTTTGATGCGATCGTCCGGCAGATCGTGCCGCTCGGCCGCGAACAGACCGAAGAAGATATCGGCCGCGCCGCGGCGTGGCTGTGCTCCGAGAAAGCAAAAAATGTGACCGGTCAGATAATCGCCGTTGACGGCGGTATCACGCTCGGCGTCCGCCCGCTGGAGGGATAGCCGCGGCGCAGGCGCCCGTGCGGACCCGTATGGCGCAGTGTCCGACGCTGCCTGTAAACTTGGGCCCACGATGGAATCCGGTGCGGCCAAGATCGAGTCGGGAGCGCGCTTTATCGTGCGCCGGCTGCGCGAGGCGGGCTTTGAGGCTCTGTTCAACGGCGGATGCGTGCGCGACAAAATCCTTGGCGTCGCGCCGAAGGATTACGACATCGCGACTGACGCGCGTCCCGAGGTGGTGCGGCGCCTGTTCGATCACACGATCGCGGTCGGCGCGCGCTTCGGATCGATCGCGGTGATTCTCGAGCTAGAAGATCAAGCGGTCGCGCAGTATGAAGTCACGACTTTTCGCGCCGACGCCGAATATACCGATGGGCGGCATCCGTCGTCGGTGCGTTTCGGCACGATCGAAGAAGACGCCAAGCGGCGCGACTTCACGATCGGCGGAATGTTCTTCGACCCCGAAAACGACCGCCTGATCGATTTGGTCGGCGGCGTGCGCGATCTGCGCGCCGGAATTATCCGCGCGATCGGAAATCCGCGCGATCGCTTCGCCGAAGACCGCCTGCGAATCCTGCGCGGCGTACGCTTCGCCGCGCGCTTCGGTTTCGAGATCGATCCGCACACGTGGACCGCGATGTGCGACGCCGCGCCTGCGATCTGCCAGATAGCCGCCGAACGAATCGGCGACGAGCTGGTCAGGCTGATGACCGAGGGCGGCGCCGGCCGCGCGATGGATCTGCTGCGTGAGTCGGGGCTGTGTGCGGCGCTCGCGCCCGAGTTGCTCGAGCTGATTGGATGCGCTCAGCCCGAGAACTTTCATCCCGAGGGCGACGTCTGGTCGCATACGCGGCTTGCGGTTTCGATGTTGCCGGCGGGATGCAGCGAAACCGTCGCGTTTGGAATTCTGCTACACGATATCGCCAAGCCGCGATGCCGCGCGGTGGCCGAAGGCGGCAAGGTCACTTTCCACGGGCACACCGATCAGGGCGCGGTGATTGCGGCCGGCATGATGGCGCGCTTCAAACGCTCGAACTTCGTGCAGGAACGCGTCGCCTACCTCGTGCGCGACCATCTGCGCCTGTGCATGGCGCCGCGGATGCGCAAATCAACCCTCAAGCGGATGCTCGCCGATGAGGGATTTGGCGAACTCATGCAAATCGCGATGCTCGACGCGCTCGCCTCGTCGTCGTACCTCGGTTACTGGAACTTCTGCCGGCGCGCGCTCGAGTCGATGTCGGCGGCCGAGATTCACCCGCCGCGGCTGGTGACCGGCACCGATCTGATCGAGCTCGGCTTCTCGCCCGGCCCGCACTTCAAAGATATTCTGAAAGAAGTCGAAGACCTTCAGCTCGACGGCGCGCTCGCCACGCGCGACGACGCTCTCGCCTGGGTGCGCGCGCATCATGCGCCGCAAGCGACTTAAGCATTAGGTGCTGCGCGCGCGCGAAATATCCAAGCGCTTCGGGCGGATGCTCGCGCTGGACCGCGTCGATTTCGATGCGGCGCCCGGCGAGATTCACGCCTTGGTCGGCGAAAACGGCGCGGGCAAAACCACCCTGATGAACATAATCGCGGGGCGCCTGCGCCCCGACTCGGGCGAGGCCTCGCTCGACGGCGCCGGGTTGCGCCGCGGCTCGGCGGCGGACGCGCTCCGTGCGGGAATCGCGGTGGTCAATCAAAGCCCGATGCTGTTCGAGCGATTCACCTGGGAAGAAAATCTCGCGCTCGGCGGGTTTGACACCGGCGGATTCAATCTGGCCGCGGTCGCAGCGCGTTCGCGCACGCTTGCCGACCAGCTCGGCTTCGCGCTGCCGCCGGCGGGGAGCACGGTCGAGCGGCGCTCGCTTGCGGAGCGGGTCCGGCTCGAGGTGCTGCGCGCGTTGTCGTTTGATCCGCGCGTGCTGATTCTCGACGAGCCGACCGGAGTGCTGGCGCCAGCGGAACTCGCGCCGTTCCTCGAACTGCTGAGGAGGCTGCGCGGTGAAGGCAGAATTATCGTGCTGATCACGCACAAGCTCGCAGAGGCGATAGCCGTCGCGGATCGAATCAGCGTGCTCCGCCAGGGCCGAATCGTTGCGCGCACCACGCCCGTAGAAACCACGGAGGCGGAGCTCGCGCGCCTGATGATCGGCGCGATCGTCGTCGCGTCCGCCGCATCGTCGCCGCCGGCGCCGCAGGCCGGCGCACTCGCGCTGTCGATCGAAAACCTGTCGCTCGATCGCGACGGCCATCGCGCACTGGACGGTATCGCGCTCGCGCTGCGTGCCGGCGAGATCGCGGGAGTGGCGGGCGTCGATGGCAACGGCCAGACCGAGCTGGTCGAAGTCCTGGCAGGAGTTCGCCGCGCGCAATCGGGCCGTGTGACCGTCGTGGGTGCGGATGGCACCGACACGCCCACCGCGATGGCGCTAATCCCGGAAAATCGCGATCTCGACGGGCTCGTGCTCGACATGACGCTGTGGGAAAACCTGCTGCTCGCGGGTCCGATTAGAGATCGTCTGGCGCCGCGCGGATGGCTCACGCGCGAGGGCGCGCTCGACTTGTGCCGCGCGTTGCTCGAGCGGTTTCAGATCCGCGCGCCCGGACCCGAGGCGCTTGCCTCCGCGCTATCGGGCGGAAATCGCCAGCGACTCGAGGTTGCGCGCGCGGTCGCGTCGGCGCCGCGCGTGATCGTCGCGCACAATATCTGCCGCGGACTCGATCTCGCCGGCACCGCGCAAGTGCATCGCGCGCTCGTCGAGTTTGCGGCGGCGGGTGGCGCGGTTCTGCTGGTTTCAAGCGACCTTGATGAGCTGCTCGAGCTCTGCGGGCGGCTGTTTGTGATGAGCCGCGGACGATTGCGCGAGACCGCGCCGGCCGATCGCGATCCGTCGCGGCTCGGGATGTTGATGGCGGGGCGCTGGGAGTAGCGATGCTCTCATCGATCGGAAAATCGATCGCGGCGCTGATCCTCGCCTGCGCGATTATCGCGGCGGTGGTGCTCGCGCTCGGCGCCTCTCCGATCGGCGTCTTCGCCGCACTTTACGAGGGCGCGTTCGGGAGCTGGTACGCCACCGCCGACACGATCGTCAAATCGACGCCGCTCATCTTCACCGGATTGGCGGTCTCGATCGCGTTTTCGGGTGCGCTGTGGAATATCGGCGCCGACGGCCAACTAATCGCGGGAGCGATCGCCGCGGGAGCGATTGGCCCGTACCTCGGCGGATGGCCGCGGCCGATCGCAATTGTGCTCGTGCTCGTGGCGGGCGCGATCGGCGGCGCGATCTGGGGCGGAGTCTGCGGATGGCTGCGCGCGCGGCGCGACACCAACGAAGTTATCAGCACGATCATGATGAACTTCGTCGCGGCGCAGGTGCTGAGCTGGGTCGTGCACGGTCCGCTGATCGAGGCCTCGGGCGCCTATCCGCAGAGCATGGCGATCGCGCCGAGTGCGCGGATGTACCTGCCGCTCGAACCGACGCGGCTCAACCCGGGAATCGTGCTCGCGGTCGCGCTGGCGGCGGGATGCTACCTGCTGCTGTTTCACACCAGTCTCGGTTTCGAGCTGCGCGCGATGGGCCGTAACCGCCGCGCCGCGACGTTTTTCGGAATTCCGATCGCGCGGCTGACGATCGCGATCCTGGCGTTGTCGGGGGCGCTTGCGGGAATCGGCGGCGCGGTGCAGCTCTCCTCGATCACGCATCGCCTGTACGAAAAATTCTCGCCCGGATGGGGCTTCGAGGCGATCGCGGTTGCGCTGGTCGCGCGGCTGAATCCGCTGGGCATTATTGTGTCGGCGATTTTTTTTGGCGCGCTCGACAACGGCTCGCAGGCGATGCAACGCGCGCAGGGCGTCTCGCCCGTGTTGGTGCAGGTGATTCAGGGGTTGGTCATCATGATTCTGCTCGCGTTCGACACTCCGGCGTGGAGCCGGATTCGCGGACAGATTTTCGCGCGCGAGGCGGAGTCCGCGCCGCCGCCGGTCACCGGAGTGCGCGCCGATGCTTGATGCGTTCCTCAATTCGTCGATCGCGATGGCGACGCCGATCTTGCTCGCGGCGCTCGGCGAGTTGCTGGTCGAGGAGAGCGGCGTGATCAATATCGGTATCGAAGGCGCGATGCTGTGTGGTGCGTTCTTCGCGATGGCGGGCGCGTACTTCACCGGCTCGACGCTCGTCGGTATCGCGGCGGGAATCGCGGCGGGAGTGGCGATCAACGCGATCCTCGCGCTGCTGGTGGTCAACCTATCGGTGAATCAGGTGGTCGCCGGGACCGCGCTTGATATTCTCGCGATCGGAATCACGGGAGTCTTCTACCGGAAATTTTTTGGAATCACCGGCATGGCTTTCATGGTCAAGCCGATGGCGCGGCTCGAGTTCGGTCCGCTTACGCGGATTCCTATTCTCGGCGCGACGATTTTTCATCACAACGCATTCGTCTATCTGGCTTTTGCGATGGTGCCGGTTATCGGATTTCTGGTTTGGCGCACGCGCTACGGACTGACGCTGCGCGCCGCCGGTGAACGGCCCGAGGCGGCCGACGCGTTGGGGCTCGGAGTCTATCGCCTCAGGTGGCATGCGCTGCTTGTGGCTGGAGTGCTGACGGGGCTGGCAGGCGCGTACCTGACGCTCGCTTATGCGAACACGTTCGTCGAAAATATTTCCGGTGGCCGCGGCTACGTCGCGTTGGCGGTCGTGATCCTCGGACGATGGAATCCGTGGGGGATCGCGGCGGCGAGCGTTCTTTTCGGCGCCGCGATGGCGCTCCAATTCGGATTGCAGGCTCTCGGCACGGCGATTCCGTATCAACTATTTCTCGCGTTGCCCTACGCGCTCACGCTCGTCGTGCTGGCAGGCGTAGGCGGCCAGGCGGCCTCGCCGTCCGCGCTCGGCGAGCCTTATCGCCGATCGTAGCGTAGCGTCTGAATCCTCCCCCATGGTTTGACATGGGGGAGGATTAAAGGAGGGGGTGCGGGATTTCTTCGACCGCACTGCGCATTGCCGTCGGTCCGCCCGCTCGGCTATGCTGGCCTTCGATGCCATCGGTTCAGCCAATCGTCTCGACCTTTCCGGTCGCCTTCTGCAAAGGATGCGGCAAGAGCGTCGTCACCTGTCTCGCGCTCGATGACGACGGAATCGAGTGTCGCCTGTGCGCGCACTGCGACGCGCCGATCGCCGCCGATATCGAATGGATCAGCGCGACTGAACTCGAATCGACCGGCTACTATATCGGCACCCCCAGCGCCCCGCGCGCCGGCGGATGCTCAAGCGGTGGATGCTCGAGCGGCGCCTGCGGCACGCGCAAGCATTAGAAAGAAATCATTCAATAGGTCGGGCGTCTCGAGGCTGTCGAAAAACGCCAAGCGTCTGATTCCTCCCCCATGGTTTGACATGGGGGAGGATTAAAGAAGGGGGTGCAGGATAATGC
>JBOHWH010000140.1:0-4077 GCA_050736695.1 Binataceae bacterium (SeqCode)
GGCTCAGCTCTGGGATTGGCCACTTCGCTAATTTTCGCCCAGTCGTCTAGAGCTAGCTTCGAGACCGGCCGATCTTTAGAGCGACGACCAGCTCATTTGGCGCGATGACTCTGAGCACGCCATCAAATCTGTGCAAATGTTACGTTCAACAATGCTTAGGTGGCCGTCGTCGGCCACCTAAGGACCTCTCGGATTCTCATCTACGATTTGTGCGAGCCCTCTCTTCACGGCCGCCTTAACCCCACTGCGCCGGGGAATGCGACGAGGCGAACATAACCATTTTTGGAGTTGTCTCAGCAGGCCGGCCTCCAGACTTGTAGCTTTTTCAGCTTACCCTTTCTGAGTCGGAAGATCTTCATCGTCCATTATCGGGAAAGCCGGCCTCCCGCGAATAAAACGAAACTTTCTTCTCGTCTGTCTCGTTTCCAGCTTTGAGGCATCGCTTCAGATCGAGTTAGTAGGCTCTTTTGAGCGTTCAGCGTCTGGGATTGCGCTGGCGTGTTATAAAGCGGCCAGCGTTCAGTTTCCGATTCACGTGACGTTCAGGTCCTCACATCGATCAATCTGGTCCGTGCAGAACATACTGTAGATCGCCCGAGGTAGCGATAAACTCAAGGTGCAAGTTACAAGCGAACGCAAACTCATGCTTCTGCATCGACTGTGCGGGTTTCTTCTGTCTTGATCCTGATCGGCCGACAGTGGCCAAAAGCGGTTCCATTGGGATGCTTCCACCCAAAAACGTGGGAGGCGCGTCTAATCTTGGTCGGTGATAGCAAACGACGGCATTGTGGCTTCTGTTCCTTCTCAAAAATTGCCACCGCTTCGCCTTGATGCAATCAGCAATGACTAGACGTTTGTTGGACTGAGGTAACCGGTACGCATCACTGCTCGTGACTTGTTTCTTCGAATCATTTGGCGCCCAACCTTGCGCCCAAAAAGCTAAGGACCGTAAGCGGCTGAAACAAACAAACGGAAGGACAGTATGAGTTATTCTGGATCCAGCGTATACAAATTCGGACCATTTTCCGTTGACCCGGCTACGCTTACACTGACTAAAAGCGGGTCTGTCGTACCGGTTCCAGCTAAAACGCTCGAGACACTTCTTATCTTGATTCGACGTAGGCCTGACGTCCTCGACAAAGACGATCTGATCAAACAGCTTTGGCCAGACACGTTTGTCCAGGAGATCAATCTGACCGTTCACATCTCGAGGCTGCGGAAGGTGCTGGGCGAGGGTCCGGGAGATCACAGGTACATTGTGACAGTTCCGAAGCACGGATATGGCTTTGTTGCGCCGGTAGACGAAATTGATCAGGAAAACGGGTCAGGTCCGAAGTTGGACGGACTGGAAGGCTCGAAAGGGCCTGCTAACGAAGGCCAATCAGAGGCAGCGGTTTCTGAATCCGCGGCACATACGACTGCGGAGCAAACCCCCTCGAACCCCAAACCGCCGGCCAGCCGTTCACCACGCAAATACAGACTACGTTGGGTATTGGCCGTTGCGATCGTTGGCGTGGCCTTGGCGCTAGGTTTCATCTATTTCTCTAGACGGCGAATGCGGGCTGCGAAAGTCCAAGTCTCCTACCGCAAAATTGCCGTTCTTCCTTTTCAATTCGAAGGCCTGCCTGACGATGGTTATCTTGCGTCCGGCATTTCGAGCGCTGTCATAGCCAGGCTCAGCATATTCTCAAACCTGGTTGTTCAGCCAACTTCGCTGGGCTCCAGCGTTCCTGGCCAGGGGTTTGATTGTGTGGCTGAAGGCCGCAAATTGGGTGTGGACGCCGTTGTGGATGGCACAATTGAACAGTCGGGGAACGGATTGCGGCTCACTACCCATCTCATCCGAGTCCAGGATGGGAAGATATTGTGGGTAGGCGCGTTCGACGTAACCGCCGCAAATTCCGTAAACATTCGGGATTTGATATGTGACGATCTTTCAAAGGTCTTGGGCGGACCATCGAGCGGCCATGACAACGACCCTGTCAGAGCCGACGACCGTCGCGCGACCGCCTACGTTGCATACTCGCGCGGGCTCTATTTTTGGAATACAAGAACGAATGAGGGGTTGCGGAAGGCAGTCGACTATTTCAACGCGGCGATCGCCATCAACCCTAATTACGCTCGCGCCTATGCTGCATTAGCGGATTGTTACTATTTGCGCGCCCACTACAACTACATATCGTTTGGAGAGGCGTACCCAGCGGAAGAGGAGGCGACGCGTCAGGCTCTGAGGCTTGACGACAAACTCGCTCAGGCGCACATGGAGATGGCTATGGTTCTCAACCAGTACAAAGGGGATCGCAAAGGCGCCGAACTTGAGTTCAAGCGAGCGCTGGAACTGGACCCGAACTGTGGGACCGCTCATCAACGATACGGCTGGCTGCTCGTCGAAGAGAATCGGATCGACGAGGCGTTGGCGGAGATGAGAAAATCAATGGAGCTAGATCCCCAGTCAGTAATCAACAACACCGCGCTTGCAACTCTGTTGTACTATAAGGGCGAGTACGATGAGGCCCTTGATTTTTGCCACAAGGCTCTGGAAATGGATCCCAATTCAGTCCACGCGTTACAGGCGCTAGGGTTCGTTCACATGCAACAGCGTCTGTTCGATCAGGGTCTTGCCGAGCTGGAGCAAGCCGAGCGGGATGACCGGGAAACGGTAGATGGCCTTGGCACGCTCGGGAACGCGTTTGCCGTGGCGGGCCAAATGGCCGTAGCGGGAAAGTATATCGAAAAGCTTAAACGCATGTCGCGGACCTCGGATAATGCTCTATACGGCATTGCTTTGATATATGCTGGAACACCAGACAAGGCCGCGGCGATTGGCTGGCTGGAGCGCGCCGCGGAATCAAATGGATTGCCCGAGTATGCTCCGCGTTGTGATCCTAGACTCGCGGCATTGAGAGCCGATCCAAGATTCGAAGAAATCATTCGGCCTTTCGAGCGCCAACGGTAGTCTGAAACCCGACAGTAGTTCAGCGGGTGGTCAGAGCGAGCGAGTTCTCGTTTACGATATATATGCAGACAATATCGAGATGGATATCTTTTGCAACCTCGGGAACTAGTCGTGGTCCGAACCGCTTTCGTGCCGCCGCGGACGCCGCCTGATTCGGATTTGTGCGATTGCCGGGAATAAAGCCATGCCCAAAATTACCGGTCCCCTTCGCGAACAATTGGTAGTCCATTTTTCTGGCCAGCACGATGCCGGCCCATACCGCGAGGAACCCAAGAATCACGCTGATTAAAACGTTCAGAACCGCGGCGATTCCCTAGCCACTCTCAATCAGCTTGAAGCTCTCGAACTCGAAAGTAGAGAACGTCGTGTACGCCCCGACAATGAGAGTATTTCAAAACGGGGGCCAAAGAAGCTTGTGAGGCTCGATATCTTGTAAGCTCTCGCAATGATTGACGAAAACGCGGAGGGACGAAGGTCTTCCCCCGCCCAGACGCGGTTTTGGAGCGTATCCGTTGCCGTGGCAATGCCGGTTTTCTAGGAATTCAGCGGGTATCGAAAACACGAAGCAGTTGCGCTGCTGGATCAGGCGGCTCGCACTGATCGAGGCCGAAAACCTGGATACCATTCCCGGAAAACGTCCTCCCACTCGTCATTCAGTACCCGCGTGCGGACCTGAAGCAGCAGGTGGGCTCCCTTCTGGCTCCACTGCATTTGCTGTTTCTTCGCCATCCGTTTGCTCACCACCTGGTTCACCGCTGACTCGACAAATCCCGTGCTTATGGGCTCGCCATTTCGATACCGCTCCCCGTAGTTAGGAATGTAATCCCGGTTCCGGCTGACGTACGTTTGAAACTCCCGAGCCGTTCTGAGCAATTTGGCGGTCCTTGCATCTTCTTTATCGAAGCTCGCGCCGTCCAAATCGATCAAGAGAAACGCGACCTTCTGAAGCACTTGGTACACGTTGCCGTGCCACAAGTACCACTTGATGCTTTGGAGCAACTTAGCGATCGGTTCCCTCAGGTTGTACTCGTCCTCTCCCTCGCCGATCGTTTTCGGCAGGCCCTTGGCCATCTGATTCATCACCGTCAACCGCATCGTGACATGGAACCAGTCCAAAAGAT
>JBOHWH010000141.1:0-7142 GCA_050736695.1 Binataceae bacterium (SeqCode)
ATTCTGGGCGCCGCACAGATGCTTTCGCGACTGCGCGCGGCACCCGGGTTCGCAGTAGCAATAGCGACGGGCAGTTTCGCCGCGCCGGCTGCGATGCTTCCTGGATTGTGTACCTGGTCTCGGCAGAAGGAGCGGAGAGCCGGCCGCGCACGCATCGCGACCGGCTCCCCTGCGGGGGTTGGGGAGAAGCCCGGCGGAAAATCGCTATCGATACCGCCGCGGATCAACTGGCAGCGTCATGGCGCTGGAGATGCGGTATTCCTGCCGCGATCCGCCTGCGCCTTTTTCGACCTCGGACGTTTCCGGGAAAATCTCGCGACCGGAAGCCGTCCGCACTAAACGATCGTTCAAACAAACCGACCGTTTAGTAGGCTGCACCAGATTGGATTAGAACTTTTGCCGGAAAAACACAAGAGCCCCCCGCGGGCTTTCGTCGAGAGCGTGGTATCAGAGCAGCACCCGCAACCGCGTGCCAGGTGGCACCTCACGGAGGGACTGTCGATAAACGCCAAGTTCGTCCGTTCGTGGTCAAGTTTGATCGCCAGATATCTTCGAGGCGGCGGAAGAATCCTGCACCCCCTCCTTTAATCCTCCCCCATGTCAAACCATGGGGGAGGAATCAGACGAGGTTGTCGTTTTTCGACAGCCTCCGGGAGTGAGAGGGTATTTCGGAAGCGTAGCGCTAAAAAAAATCGGTAGGGTGAGCGACTCGCCCGCCGTCGATGCTCGGGCCGCGGGTCCGCGCGACCGTTTTATGCCTTGGTCGATGCAGCGGCGGCCCCGCGTGGCCGCCCGTCCCGCACGGCCAGGAATCGCTCGCGCCAGTCCTGATAATGGGCGTGGGAGCTACTGCCGGGAGCGCGCTTCGCGCAGCAGGACTTCTATTCGGGCGGCGCGTTCGAGGCCGGGGTCGAATTCGAAATCCAGGTCGGGCGTGTAGCGAAGTCCCAGCACGCGGCCCATCTCGCGGCGGATAAATCCGCTTGCGCTCTTGAAGCCTGCCACCGCCGCGGCCGCGCGCGCCGACCCCTCCAGATGTGAGAAGTACACGCGCCCGTGGCGCAGGTCATCGGTCATCGTGACCTGGGTGAGCGTCACACCGCGCAGGCGCGGGTCGCGCAGATCGCGCATCAGTAGCGCGGAGAGCTCGCGCAGGATCATTTCCGCCACCCGTTCGGGCCGTCTTGCTTCGCTCACTTCTTTCTCTCCAGGCCGATGCGCAGCGGGATTTCGATTTTCGCCGCGCGCGCCTAGCAATTAATAATCTCGAGCTGCTCTTCGCCCAGCGGCGCAAGGCCCAGCGAATCGATAAAGTTCACGACCTCGCGTAGGGCGCTATCGACGAACGGACGGTCGCTGCCGACCTGGCAGATGCCGAGTTCGGCGCGCTGCCACATGTCGTGACCGTCGGATTCCGCGATCGAAACGTTGAACTTGTTGCGGACGCGAGCCTTGATCGCGCGCAGCACCTGCCGCTTGCCCTTGAGCGAATGATTCTCAGGCAGAAAGAGCGTGAGCCGCAAAACACCGACCACCATAAGCGTCGCCCCCTCCCCGCCTTGCGCGCGGATTCAAATCCCGGTCGCGCGCGCGACAGACGAACGATACCCGCTTCACGGCTGAAGCTGTTTTTCGGCCCCCGCCGGTCCGCGCGTTGGCGCCGGGGCGGGCGCCAGCTTGCGGAGCACAGCTTCCATCTCGAAGGCTTCGATCACGTCGCCGGGCTTCACGTCGTTAAAATTTTCGAGCCCGATTCCGCATTCGTAACCGGTCAGAACCTCGCGAGCGTCGTCCTTGAAGCGTTTGAGCGATCCGATTCTGCCTTCCCAGACCTGGCGGCCGTCGCGCACCAGGCGCGCGCGTCCGCTGCGAGTGATCTTGCCGTCGACCACCATCGCGCCCGCGATCGTCGCGCCCGGAACGGTGAAGGTCTTGCGGACCTCGGCGCGGCCAAGCGATTTTTCGCGGTAAGTCGGCGCGAGCAGCCCTTCCATCGCCTCGCGCATATCGTTGATCGCTTCGTAAATTACCGTGTAGAGGCGCACATCGACGCCTTCTTTCTCGGCAAGCTGCGCCGCCTTGGGCTCGGGGCGGATATTGAATCCAATCACGACCGCTTTGGAAGCCGACGCCAGAGTGATGTCGGTTTCCGAGATTGCACCCGCCGAGCTGTGAATGACTTCGAGCTTGACCTCGCCGGTGGACATGCGGGTGAGCGCATCGGTAACGGCTTCGACCGAACCCTGTACGTCGCCCTTGACGATTACCTTGAGTTCCTTGACCTCGCCGGCCGCCATCCGCTGGCTCAAATCCTCGAGCGAGATACGGCTGGTCTTGGCGAGTTCGCCTTCGCGTTGCTTGGAGCGGCGATACTCGGCGACCTGGCGCGCCTTGGCTTCCTCGGTCACGGCGACGAATGCGGTGCCCGGTTCCGGCACGCTCGAAAGGCCGAAGATTTCGACTGGAGTCGAGGGGCCGGCCTCGGTCAGGCGCTGCCCCAGATGATCGAGCATCGCGCGCACGCGTCCGAAGCTGACGCCACATACGAATGCGTCGCCCTGATGCAGCGTGCCTTCCTGAATCAGCACGGTTGCGACCGGTCCACGGCCGCGATCGAGTTCGGACTCGACCACGGTCCCGCGCGCCGCGCGGTCGCGAGTCGCTTTCAACTCCATCACGTCGGCCTGCAGGAGAATCATCTCGAGCAGTTTCTCGATTCCCTCACCGGTGCGCGCGGAAACCGGAACGGTAATCGTTTCGCCGCCGTAGTCTTCGGGAATCAGCCCCTGCTCGGTCAAGCGCTGCTTGGTGCGGTCGAGGTTCGCATCGGGCAGATCGATCTTGTTGATCGCGACGATTATGGGAACCTTGGCGGCTTTGGCGTGATTGATCGCCTCGATCGTCTGCGGCATCACGCCTTCGTTCGCGGCTACCACCAGCACGACGATATCGGTGACCTTGGCGCCGCGCGCGCGCATCGAGGTGAACGCCTCATGGCCGGGAGTATCGACAAACGTAATCTCACGGCCATTGGCGGTCACCATGTAGGCGCCAATATGCTGCGTGATTCCGCCGAATTCTTTTGCGGTAACGCTGGTATGACGGATCGCGTCGAGCAGCGAAGTCTTGCCGTGATCGACGTGACCCATGACCGTGACCACCGGAGGACGCGGCAGCACTTCGCCCGGCTCGGTCTCTTCGGTTTCTTCGATCGCCTGTTCGACGTCGAAAGCAACGTTCTCAACGCTGTAGCCAAATTCACCGGCCAGCAGCGTCGCGGTATCGACGTCGAGCGTCTGATTGAGCGTGGCCATCTGGCCCATCTCCATCAGCTTCTTGATCAACTCGCCCGCCTTGACGCCCATGTTGCGGCCAAGGTCGCCGACGGTTACGCCTTCGGTAATTCTGACGACGCGCTTGGAGGCTTTGGGCGTCGTGATTTCAGTCTTGCGCTGTTCCTTGCCCGGCAGCGCGCGCCGCTTCTTGGGGACGCGCAAGCCGCGCATCTCGCGCTCGGCCGTGAAATCGACAGTTCCCTTTTTGACGACTTTGCGCTTCTTGACGCCGCGCGCGCCCGGTTTGCCGGTATCTGCGGGCTGAGCGCCGGGATCGGGAGGCTGCGGCTGCTGCGGAGTTGCGCCGAAACGGCTCGGGCCTCCGCCGCCGGGACGAGTAGGCTGCCCCGGGCGCATCGGCTGCGAGGCGGGACGCACGGGTGCTTTCGGACGCAGATCGATCTTGCCGAGCACCTTGGGGCCGCGCTGGCCGTCGTCGAGAGTCGGGCCACCCTGCACGCCCTTGGTAAGATTTATCGAACCGCGATCGCCGACTTGAACCGACGGCCGCGTAACTACGACGGTAGGTCCGCCGCCGTTGCGCCCGGGACGGGTTTCCGCCATCGGAGCGCGCGGAGCTTCGGGGCGAACCGGATGCTCCGCATTCGTACTCATCGCCGGCTGGTTCGCTTTGGGCGGCGTAGCCGGCACGAGAGATTCCTGACTATCGTCTTCGACCGCATGCTCTGCCGCCATCGCGCCAACTTCGAGCGTGGGCGCGGCGGTCTCGGACTCGGCAGCGGGCGACATCGGAGGCTCCGGTTCGACCTCGAACAGGACTGGAGTTTCGATTGTCGGGGCGGGCGCTTCTTCGATAAACGGCGCGACGAAAGTATCGTCAGATTTGTTATCGACGTCGAAATTGAATGGCTGATCCTGAGGCGCCGATCCGGGGCCGGTCTCGGAATGCCGCCGGCGCATCACGGTGGCATTGAGCCGCTTCTCGACGACTTTGCCGGCACTGGTCTCGACCACGGTTTCGCGCCGCAACAGGACCGCGCGATGCGCCTGCTCGTCGAGGTCGGCTTTGATCTTGTCGGCTTCATCCTGAGCCAGCAAGCTCGATTCCGAATGCGTATGCCCGAGGCGCAGCCGTACGCTACTTTGGAGTACTTCCTCTACGGAAACGCCCCATTCCACCGCAAGAGTCTTGATCCGCTTTCGCGCCATCCGAGCTATTCTAATAGAGCGATGCTTCTCTATCCAGTCGCGTGCGAATCGATTGTGCGATTCGCATCCGTTGTTCCTTGTCGATTCCGCTGCGCAGCGACTTGAACCGCCTGACCTTTGACTTGACGAAACGCTCCAGGCATTCCGGGCTCCGATGCAGGTAACCGCCGCGTCCGGCTATATTTCCGTCCTCGTCCAGCACCGCCAGACCGTCACGAATCGCGACCCGCACCATCGCGGATTGCAGCTCGCGCCGCATGCATCCAAGGCAGGTGCGGACGGGGCTACGGCTTCCCTTCGGCATCGGCGGCAGCTTCGGCATCGGCGACAGGTGGTTCGGCGGCCTGCGCTTCATCCTTGTGCGCACCCGCCTCGACGGCGGCTTCCGCGGCGGCGGCGGCGCGAGCGCGATCGGCTTCGGCCTCGGCCTCTGCACGCGCCTCTTCGAGCTTGCGCTTTTCCGCCACATGGTTTCGCGCGGCGGCGATAATCTGCTGCGCGCGCTCGGCGCTGATACCCTCGACCTCGAAATTATTTTCGTCGGCTTCGGAAAGCTGCTCAGCCGAGCGATAGCCCCATTGGAACAAAAGCTCGGCATTGATATCGCCGATACCAGGAATCGCATTTAGCGACGCGCGCGCCGAACGCGCTTCTTCTTCAGCCTCGGCTTCGCTGCGCACGTCGAGCTTCCACTGGGTCAGGCGATGCGCCAGCCTGACGTTCTGGCCGCGCTTGCCGATGGCGAGTGAGAGCTGATCGTCGGGAACGATCACTTCCATTGCGTGTTCGTCTTCGTCGATAACCACCTTGGAGACCTTGGCCGGAGCAAGCGCACGGCAAACCAGCTCGGCCTGGTCGTCGGTCCACGGCACGATATCGATTTTCTCGCCGCGCAGCTCCTGCACGACGGATTGCACGCGGGTGCCCTTCATTCCAACGCAGGCGCCGACCGGATCGACGTCGGAGTCCTTGGAATAGACCGCGACTTTGGCGCGGCCGCCGGGCTCGCGCGCGCACTGGCGAATCTCGACGATACCTTCGTAGATTTCCGGCACTTCCTGCGCGAACAGGCCAATCAGGAAATCGTTGGAGGTGCGCGAGAGCACGATCGCGAGTCCTTTTTCGGACAGATCGACGTCGAGGATCAACGCGCGAATCCGATCGCCCTGCCGGTAACGCTCGTGCGGGATCTGCTCCTTCTCGGGCAAAATCGCTTCGGTGCGGCCGAGGTTGACGATCATGTTCTTGCGCTCGAAGCGCTGCACGATTCCGGAAACGATCTCACCCTTGCGATCCTTGAACTCGTTGAAAATCTGCTTGCGCTCGGCGTCGCGGATATGCTGGATAAGGTTTTGCTTGGCCGCCTGCGCCGCGATCCTGCCCATCGTGGCGGTGTCCAACTTGATCAAAATCTCGTCGCCGACTTCGGCTTCGGGGTCGTACTTGGCGCGCGCTTCGACGATCGTCGCCTCGGCTGAGGGATTGGCAACCGTCTCGACGACGGTCTTGATCTCGAACAGCTCAATCTCGCCCAGCTCGGTGTTGAAGCGCGATTCGATATTGCGTTCGGCGCCAAAGGTGCGCCGCGCCGCCGAATGCATCATCTCCTCGACCGCGTTGATCACGATCGTTTTGTCGATTCCTTTTTCCTTCGAGACTTGCTCGATAACCCGGTTTAGATCGACCTGCATACCGCCTCCCCGGGACGCACTGCATTGCGCGCGCCACAGCACCGCGGCCCGATAGATGGGGCCGGCTCGGCGTCGAATCGGCAAACGCGATCCGCGCTGTGCATTTCGTCAGGCTTTTTTCTTTCGTTCATCAAAATCGTACTCGAAATTCGCTCTGGCCATCTCGCCGAATCCAATCACGACCCGGCGATGACTGATCTCGTCATCCAGCTCAATTCCGGACTCGCTCACCAGGGCCAACATGCCGGTGAATGACTTCTGTCCGTCGCGCGCCTGATGCGTTCGTACGTTGACGCGCCCTCCCCGCACCGCCTCAAAATGCTCGAGTCGGTTGAGCGGCCGGTTAAGCCCCGGCGAGGCTACCTCCAGCAGATACCGCTCCGCGACCGGATCGTACACGTCGAGGAGATCGCTCAAGACCGGACTCAGCTTCTCCAGGTCGTTCAGCCCGATACCGCCGCCGGGCTTATCCACCAGCAAGCGCACGAGCGAGCTGCGCATGCCTTTGCGATATTCGGTCGCGACCAGCTCATAACCCTGGCGCACGATATGCGGCTCCAGCAATTCCGCGATCTTTGCGGCAACCGGATGTAGCTTCAGCACTAGCATCGCGAATGCCTCCATAGGGCGGATGGTGGATCCGCAGAATTTTCCGGAACCGTAGCCGGCATCAACAAAAAAGTGGGCACAGGCCCACTCACGACGCATAGGATACCTCGCGCGCGCCCGCGCGGCAAGGGAGCGGGAGAAGTGGGCGCGATCCGCTGCATGCGGCGCCGGCAGGACATGCCTTCTCCCGCCGGGAGAAGGCGTGCCGCAGACGCGTGTCGCGGCAGAGCAGCACCCTCACCCGCACGTCACGAGGCTTGCGAAAACCGCAAGTCCCGCGCCGCACCGCCATCTCCCGGAGGGAGTGGGAATCCTTAGGAGGCGCAGAGTCAGACGA
>JBOHWH010000142.1:0-1723 GCA_050736695.1 Binataceae bacterium (SeqCode)
CCTAATTATGCGCACACGAACATGTTCTTCATCGACCTTCGATCAGGCTCCGCTCCAAAAGTCGGCGGCCAGTCCGCGAGCGCGCAAATCTGGTCTGATTTACTTTGAGCTGGCGGGGTGAGGAGAAACTTCGGCACCTGCGCGAAGCTGATCGGTGCCGCGTGTTGCTACCTCATCTCCCTCGCTCAGGTCGCCGAAAACCTCTATTAGGTCGCCCGCGGTTACTCCCGTCTTAACGTCCACCCACTCCACGTGATTGTTCCGTATACGAAGGACGAACGTTCGCTCCAGGTTGCCCGTCACCGCGGAGACCGGAACAAACAGAGTCGGATAAGTGCGTCTGATGGGCCACGCAACTTCACAGAACGTTCCTGGGACGAGCTCGGCGTGAGGATCACGCACATCCAATTCGACTGGCATCGTTCGAGTCTTAAGGTCTACATCATGCGAGATTCTAGCGATGGGAGCATGAAACGTTCTACCCGGAAACGAGGGCACGGTAAAATCAACCATCGTACCTTCCGGAACACCGGCGATCTCATTCTCGGGCACCGGAACGACCAACCTGTGCCGCATCGTTGTTTGGATCTGGACGATCGGGGTCATAGCACCCGGCCCGGCGCCCGGCCCGACAAGCGCGCCCGGCGACACGTAGCGGGTAGTCACCTGACCGCTGAACGGAGCAGTGATATTCAAATACGATTCGAGCTGCGTAACCGCCCGCAATCCCTCTTGAACGGCGAGTGCGCCTTTTCGCAGCGCCTCGACATTCGCGGCGTCGGATTGCGCTGTTCTTTGCGCAATATCCAGATCGTTGGGGGCCACCACCCCTTCCACTTTGGCCGCATCGCTCAGGTGTTTGTATGTTGCTTCGTCCGAGGCAAGTTTCGCCTGCGCCGCCGCAACCTGCGATTGAGCGCTCTCGTATTGGGCGCTCGCCTGGGCTCGCTGCGCCACCAGCTCGGGAGCGACCAGTTCAGCGATGACCTCGCCCTGGCCGACTTTGGAGCCACGATCGACCTTGATCGACTTCACAAATCCAGTTTGTTTGGCGAATACATCCACGCTGTCAAATGGCTTAAGTTCAGCCGGCAGCCGCGCGGTTGCCGTAAGCATCTGTGACTTTACCGCAGTCACCTCTACTTCAGGGAGTGGTTGTGGCGTGGCGGATTCGGTCGCAGGAGTCCCCTCGCCAGTATTGCGGCGGCAGGAGGGCAGAAGGACGCAAATCGCCAGAAGAGCACAACAACCGATTATGCGCGCAAGTGATGTCATAACGTCTCCAAAAGTCTCCCGGCCGCCTATTGGCCGGTTGCATAGCGGCTCTCCGGGTCGTCGGGATCGAGTGAGGGGGAGACAGTCCCCGTTCGTTGCTGGACGATAGAAAACACGAAGGGCAGCACAGTCAGGTTTGTGACAGTAGCCGCTATCAAGCCTCCTATTACTGCTCTGCCCAGCGGCGCCGTCACCTCCGCCGCCAGCGCCATTGGGATCATGCCGGCAATCATCGCGACGCTGGTCATGAGGATGGGCCGCATCCGTTCTCTGGTCGCAAAGATGCCGGATTCCATCGAAGAAGCGCCCGTGCGCCGGTGCTGATTGGCAAAGGTCACGAGCAGGATTGCATTCGCGGTTCCGACGCCGATAGCCATGATGGCGCCCATGTAAGACTCAATATTCAAGGTCGTGTGGGTGATCAGCAGCATTCCGATCACTCCACAAA
>JBOHWH010000143.1:0-35739 GCA_050736695.1 Binataceae bacterium (SeqCode)
GCCCTTTCTCGCCCATAAGATCGAGAATTTGGACCAGTATCTCTGAAGCCTCGGCGGCCTGCTGATCAAGATTTGCGCTCAGCCGTGGAGCGTCGGAATTCTCGTCGCTGTCGGCGCGGTGCTGGCGCTCGCGGTCGGCACGAGGTTCTTGCCGAGCGTCTTGACGCTGCCGCGGCTGCGGTCCCGGCTGCGAGCCTTCCGAACGCGGCGGCTGGGAACGCCCGCCGCGGCGGTCGTCTCGGCGATCTTCTGTACGATTTTCCGTGCGACGATCTTCAGTGCGCTCTTGCCGGCGTTCGGGCCGCGCGGGCTGTTGCGCTTTGGGCTGCTGTGCTCGCGAGTCCTGTGGCGGCCTTGCAGGAGCGGGCGGTGGCGACTGCACGCCCGAGGTTGCGGCGAGTTGCGGGCGGCGCGTGACGCGAATTTTCGCTTGCCGCATGCCCAAGCCGAGCACGCCCGCGCGCGGAGTCGCGAGCACCTCGATCGTTACATCTTCTTCCGGCGCTCCGAGTTGTGCGAGGGCCTGCTTGAGCGCTTCTTGCACCGTCGCGGCGGTGACTTCAATTGGGTCGTTGATACTCATGCGGTAGCCGGGCTATAGGCCTTGAATTCGCGGTTGAGAAATACCTGCTGGACGACGCCCAAGACGTTGGAAGCAAAATAATACAACGAGAGTCCCGCCGGAAAGTTCACGAACATCACGGTAAAAATGATTGGCGTCAGCATCATCATGCGTTGCTGATTCGGATCGGGCGAAGTCGGCGACATCCACTGCTGCAGGAACGTACTCGCGCCCATCAACAGCACCAGCACCGGCAGTCCGTGGCAATCGATATACGGGATGCGCGGCATCCATGAGAGTGGAAGGCAATCAGGCGCCGACAGGTCGCGAATCCATAGCAGGAACGGCGCATGCCGCAGCTCGACCGCGTTGAGCAGCGCTTCGTACAAGCCGATAAAGATCGGGAACTGAATCGCCATCGGCAGGCATCCGCCGACCGGGTTGACGTGGTTGCGCTTGTAGAGATCGACCATCTCCTTTTGCTGGCGCTCGTTATCGTCTTTGAATTTCTCCCGGATTTTTTCCATCTGCGGAGAAAGCCGCTGCATCTTCATCATCGAGCGCTGGCTCTTGATCGACATCGGCAAGAGCAGGACGCGCAGCGCCACGGTCAACAGGACGATATCCCATCCCCAGTTCGGCGCGATCAGATGGAACAGCTTGAGCACGCGCAAAAACGGCAGCGCCATGATCCCGGTCCATCCGAAGTCGATCGATTTGTTAAGCGTCGGATCGACCGCCTCCAGAGATTCGAGCAGCTTCGGCCCCATGTACACATCGACCGAAAGCGTGGAGCTGGGTCCGAATAAAATCCGCGCAAACGCGTTGTCGCCCGGCTCCAGCGCCATCGCCAGCACGCCTTCAGCCGGGTTGCGCGGCAGGTAGGCCGACAGGAAATAGCGGTCGCCGAATCCGGCGTAAGTGATTTTGCCCGCCGCCGCCGGCGCGCCCTTTTTGAGCGTCGATTCGTAGTCGCTGATGACCTTGCCCTGCACGTAGGCCTGCACCGCGGGCACGTCGCGATAGCCCTCATGCGCGGCCATCGGCTCGCTCATCGCAAGCCCGATCCCGTCGAGTTTGGGTCCGCCGGTCACCGCGACGTTCATCCGGAACGCGTACGAATCACCGCGAAATTCGAGTGACTTGTCGATAGTGGTGCCGTCAGCGGCTTTCGCGACGCAGTCGAGTTTCGCCGTGCCGGCGCCGGAGACGTCGATCGTACCAGGCCCCGAGCACGAGTATTCCAGCCCCGAATCGTTCGCGAGCTTGCCTTCGCGCGCGAGCGAGACACCCAGCGGGTAGCGCGTATCTTTTTGCGGAACCATCTGGTACGCGCCGCTGCCGGCAGTCGCCGACATGCTGTAGTGTTTGAGCAAGAAGCTCGCCATCCGGCCGCCGAGCGTCGTCAGAGTTGCCGTGTAGAGCGGAGTGTCGATTTTGATCGTTCTTGTCGGTGCACCCGGCTTGGATGGCGCCAACGCCTCGGCCGGAACCAGCCTGGCGGCTGTTGTAGGGCTGGCCGATGGAGCACTGGCAGCCGAAGATCCCGCGGCTGAGGGAACCACTCCGGATGAAACCGCAGTCGAAGCCGCCGCGATCGAAGCCGCCGCCGCGGACTCCGCCGTCCCCGGGTTACTCGCGCTCGGAAGCTCGCCTTCGGCCGTGGCCTTCGCGTTGCTTGGAGCGCTATGGCTCCCGGGCGGCGGATAGAGCCGCTTCAGAACCAGTTCCTGGTAAGCGAAGATCAGTCCCAGCGACAGGATGACGGCGATCAGTACGCGGCTCGAGTCCAATTAGATACTTCCTGAGGTATTTCCGTCCGCGTCAGCCGACGCCGGTACCGGATCGTAGCCGTGCGTTCCCAGCGGATGGCATCGCGCCAGCCGCCGCGCAGCCATCGCGCCGCCGCGCACGATTCCATGACGCCGGATTGCAAGTGCGGCGTATTCCGAGCAGCTCGGCTCGAAGCGGCAGGCCCGCCCGAACATCGCGACTAAGAGGGGAGATATCGCTACGCGGTAAATCGCGATAATCGAGATCGCCATCGCACCCGCAATCGCAGACGCCGCGCGCAGAGTAAACCGGAATCCGCTGGCCGCGCATCGGCCGGCCAGTTGATAAATGTTGTCTCGGTTCCCCTTAAGAAAACTCATCGGCGTGACCGCGTTCCGGCGAGATTCAAAGTAGCAGTCACAAGCTCGGCATTGATAGCCGTCCGCTCAAGACTACCCGCGCCCACCAGCGCGATCACCACGATCGACATTCCGTCCTCGAGCCGCTCGCGCAGCATCAGGCGGAAACATTCGCGCACGTGGCGTTTCACCCGATTTCTGACGACGGCGTTGCCGACCCGGCGCGAGACAGTGATACCCAGGCGCTTGTTCGCGGTGTCGGCGGATTCGATACGGCCCGCATAGAGAACGAAGTGTTTCGCCTGGAGCCGGATTCCGCGGCGCTGCAAGCGGATAAACTCCGCGCTTCGATGCAGCCGGTCGGCGGCTCCGAAGCCCATCGCAATACGGGCGCGGATCAGCCGGGCTGCTTGCGCGGAATCGTGGGAGTCAGGCGCTTGCGGCCCTTGGCGCGGCGGCGTTTGAGAACGGCGCGCCCGCCGGGCGAGGCCATCCGGGCAAGGAACCCGTGGGTTCGTTTGCGTCGTCGATTGTGTGGTTGGAAGGTCCTTTTCATCAGTCGCGGCCAACTTTATTTCTGAGCCAGAGATCTGGCGCTTGAGATTTTCGAGCTTGCGGGCACCGGCTCAATATCCGGCTCCTGCCCAATCAGACATCGAACCACACCAGCGCCCGCCGGGCAAGTCGTCATCCGGACTTGAGATCAGGGCGCTTATGCGATCCGCGCGGACGGATGCTGCTGCGTCAGGCAATGAATCGCGCCGAGGCCCCATACGAGATCGACCGACGGAATACCAATCACGCGGCGGCCGGGGAACAGCCGCGCCAGGGTCGCGGCGGCTGTGGCGTCGGCCGGGCAATCAAAGGTTGGAATCACGATGCCGCCGTTCGCGATATAGAAGTTCGCGTACGAGGCGGGTAAGAGCGTGCCCTCATGGACGACCGGCGGCGGCATCGGCAACTGCTCGATGCGAAGCGGATGCCCGCGTTCATCGCGCATGGCGACGAGCCGCGCGAGGTTGTCGCGCAGGATTTTGTGATTGGCGGCGGCGGGATCTTCTTCGACGACGGTCACCACCGTGTCGCGCGCGACGAACCGGGCGAGATCGTCGATATGACCGTCGGTATCATCACCCGCGATTCCCTCGCCAAGCCATAGGACGTTGCTGGCGCCAAGGTAGGTGCGCAGATAATCCTCGATCTCGGCGCGCGTCAGCCGCGGGTTGCGATTTCGATTCAGCAGGCAGGATTCGGTGGTGAGTATCGAACCCGCTCCGTTAGGATCGATCGACCCTCCCTCGAGCACGATTCCAGGCTCGGCGACCTCGAAGCCGAAGCGCGCGCCCAGGCGTTGAGGCACAACGTCATCGAGGTCGAAACGTCCGTACTTTTCTCCCCACGAGTTGAATTTCCAATCAAGCGCGATTTGCGCAGGCCCGGGCGCCGCGGGATCGATTTTATTGACGAAGATTGGGCCATGGTCGCGCACCCACGAATCGTTGGTCGCAAGTGCGAAGGTTTCGATCCGGCGCATAACGGCCTCAAAGCCGGTGCCGTCAGCGGCTTTCGCAGCCTTCTCGATCATCGAACGAACGCGCTCGATCTCGCCGTTATCGTTGACGATCAGGCGAAGCCGCTCGAACGACGCAATCGCGACTGCGATTTGCGCGAATCTCGGCGGAATTGGCTCGAACTTGCCCGGCCAAGTGTCGAGATTATGCGGCCATACCAGGTATGTCGCCAGATGCGGCTCCCATTCGGCCGGCATCCGGTAGGCGCCAAAGCGCGCGCGGTCGCGGTCGGGAATCGGGGACATCGGCTTCAGGAGCGGAAGCGCCGCACCAAGTCGCCGTACGCATCGATTCGGCGATCGCGCAGGAACGGCCAGTTGCGCCGCGTCGCCTCGATTCGCGCAAGGTCACATTCTGCGATCAGGATTTCCTCGGCGCTCGGGCTCGCGTGCGCGATCACTTCGCCCATCGGATCGGCGACGAACGACTCGCCCCAGAACTCGATCTCGCCTTCGACTCCGACCCGGTTGGTGACCGCGACGAAAACCCCGTTGGCGATCGCATGCGAGCGCTGGATCGTCTTCCACGCGTCGAGCATCCGCGCGCGGTCGGCAGGCGTCTCGCCGTGCCACCATCCGATTGCGGTCGGATAGAAAACGATTTGCGCGCCCGCGAGCACGGTAAGCCGCGCCGCCTCGGGATACCATTGGTCCCAGCACACCAGCACGCCGAGCTTGCCGCGCGCGGTCTGATGCGCGGTGAAATCGAGATCGCCGGGAGTGAAATAATATTTTTCGTAGAAGCGCGGATCGTCGGGGATATGCATTTTGCGGTAGCGCCCCACGATCTCACCGTTCGTATCAATCACCACCGCGCAATTGTGATACACGCCGGCCGCGCGCCGCTCGAAAATCGACGCCACGATCACGATCTTGCACGCGCGCGCAAGCTTGCCGAGCGCCTCAGTCGAGGGTCCGGGTATCGGCTCTGCGAGGTCGAAGTTCGCAGGATCCTCGGTCTGGCAGGGATAGTGCGACCGGAAAAGCTCCTGCAGGCAGACGACTTGTGCGCCGCGTTTGGCGCCCTCTTCGATTCGCGCAACCGCTTTGTCGAGATTAGCGGCGGGCTCAGCCGCGCAGGACATCTGCACCAGGCCGAGAACGACTTTATCGCGTGCGGAAGCCATCGCATGATCTTGATATCAACCACGCGTGCGGCGCGCTACCATCGGCCGCTATCGCCAGTTTTCAAGGCGTAGTCCCTCGATCCGATTGAACTCGCGCAGGTTAGAGGTCACCAGGATCAAACCGCGATCAAGTGCCGTTCCTGCAATCAATAAGTCATACGCTCCGATCGGCTGCCCGCGCCGCTTCAATTCCGCGCGTGCTGCGGCTGTTGCTGCCGCGGCGGGTTGATCGTAGGGCAAAATGTGGATGGCTCCGAATAACGCATCCATCACGGTCGCTAGCCGGCTCGCTACTTTTGGGTTCTTTAGCAGACCGTATGCGATTTCCATCCGCGTGATCGCGCTCGCGGCGAGATCCTCGGGTGATGCGGCCTTGATTCGCGCGAGGGTCTGAGGCCGCCCCTGAGCGAAATCGCTGATCACGCAAGTATCAAGCAGAAAGCGCATCGAAAGGATCGCGGGGTGGCTTGAGCTTCTTGCGCTCGGCCTCAAACCGCTTAATCCCGGCGAAGCCACGGAAGTTTGCGACTTCGGCCGGCCACTTGAGCGGACGGCGGCGACTGAGCCATTGCGCGACCGCTTCGCGAATCAGGGCGTTGCGCGTCTTGCCAATCTCGCGGGCGCTCTGATTGAGCTGGTCGATCAGCTCGTCGTTCAGGTGAACGCTGAAATTCATAGGTTAGAGTCTAACAGGTTAGATCATGTTCGCAAGCCAATGTTAATGGTCGCGGTCTACTCCGGCGTCGGACTCGTTAAGTGGCGCGGCGGGCACCTTTCGACTAACGTTTCAGGAATGTTGAACGGATCATGCGCCTGCGCGCGCGTCCGCTACGAAATACGCGGAGAGCTTCTCGGTCCAATCACCTATTGCCATTGTTGGCGGTGCCGCAAACACTCCGGCTCGAGCTTCGGAACTACGGCCGGAGTGAAAGCGGCCGAGTTCTTTATCGTGTCCGGCAAAGAGTTGCTTGCCAGTTGGGAATCGAGCCCGGGCGTGCGCCGGTACTTCGCGAGTTGCTGCGGTTCACCCATCTACAAGCGCGACGATTCCGCTCCAAAGGTACTGGGGTTCCGGCTCGGAACACTGGACTCCGACCCTTCGAGAGTCGCCGAGATGCACTTCATGGTCGGCTCGAAAGCACCTTGGGTCGAGATCAATGACGGCGTTGTTCAGGAACCCGGCGGCGTGCCATTCGGTGTGCGCGACTAGCGGCGGGCCGTCGCTACCCTCAAGAGATCGCACAAGATGAACGAGCGGACTGGCTCGGCCCGCACGCCCTTATCCCTTTCGGTTGCATGACGGGCGATGTGGTATTCTAATGAGGCGGCGTTGGGAAACGCTGCAATTGAAATTTGCATCCTCGCTGCCCGCCGCTGATAGCCGGGTCCTGCGCAAGGGAAGGCCGCGAACCCCGCCAGGTCCGGAAGGAAGCAACGGTACCGGCTGACTCCCTGTGCCGCAGGGGTGCCTGGCTATCATTCGGCGGGCAGCTTCATTATTGATCGCACGATGGCTCAAGCTCCGCATCTGGTTCTCGCGCGCAAATGGCGCCCCGATCGCTTCGGCGACCTGGTCGGCCAGGAACACGTCACCCGCACCCTCTCCGAGGCGCTTAAACGCGGACGAATCGCGCACGCGTTTCTGTTCACCGGAATCCGCGGAGTCGGCAAAACCACCGCGGCGAGGATCCTTGCGCGATGCCTCAATTGCGAACGCGGTCCCACCGCCGATCCGTGCGGCGAATGCGCCGCGTGCGTCGAGATTCGCGCCGGCCGCGCGCTCGATGTGAGCGAGATCGACGGCGCCACCTACCGCAAGATCGATGACGCACGCGCGATTATCGAAAACCTGAGCTATCGCCCCGCACGCGACCGCTTCAAGATCTACATTATCGACGAGGCGCATCAGCTCACCGACCAGGCCTTTAACGCGCTGCTCAAGACCCTCGAAGAACCGCCCGCGCACGTAAAGTTCATCCTCGCGACGACCGAGCCGCAGAAAATGCCCGAGACGATTTTGTCGCGGCTGCAGCGCTACGATTTCCGGCGGATCCCGTTCGCTACGATCTATGACCGGCTGCGCGATCTGGCCGCGCGCGAGAAAATCGGGGCCGAAGAGGCCGCCCTGCGCCTGCTCGCGCGCGAAGCCGGCGGCTCAATGCGCGACGCCGAGCGGATGCTTGAGACCGCGATCGCGTCGGCACCCGAAGGCCGCGTCAGCGAGGCCGAAGTCGCCGCGTCGCTGGGCGTCGCGGCGCGCTCGATCGTGTTCGGAATTATCGAATCGATCCTGGATCGCGCCGCCGCACCCGCTTTGCGCGCGATGCGCGATCTTGCGGCACGCGGCGCCAATCTTGAATCGCTCGGACGCGATCTGCTGGAAACGCTGCGTAATCTCGCCGTCGCCAAGCTCCCGGACGACGGCGCTCAGAGCCCTCTCAACGATATTCCCGACAACGAGGCGCAGGAGCTCCGCCGGCTGGCCGCGCGGACCTCGAACCGCGACCTGATGCGCCTATTCCGCCTGATGGCCACCACGCAGGAGGAACTGATCAAATCGCCGTACCCGGATCTGCTGCTCGAGATGGCGATTGTGCGGATGGCGTCGCTCGTGCCGATTGTCGATATGGACGATCTGCTCGGCGCGCTCGCCGCCGGCGGCGGCGCATCGTCATCCGGATCGTCTTCATCTTCTTCGTCCTCCTCGGGTTCTTCCGGCGGAGAATCGCGCACGCCAGCCAACCCTTCTGATGCGGGGCCAGCGGCGGGTTCGCGCAAACTTAAAGTCGAAGGCGAAGTCAAAGCCTCAGCTCCGATCCGCACCGTATCACCCAGTGCCGGAATCACTCCGCTTCCCGGAGCGTTGGGCGCGTCAGCAGCCGGGCGCGAAATGCCGGAGTTGCGCGAGCATATCAAGGCGCGCCGCGCTGCTCTTGCCGGATTTATGGAGCAGGGCGCCGCGTTATCGATCGAACGCGACGTGCTGTCGATCGCGCCGCGCAGCGATATCTACGTACGCTATCTGGCCGATAATCGCGCCGTGATCGCGGAGATCGCCTCGGATTTTTTTGGCCGTAAGATTCGCGCCGAGATCTCTCCCGAGAAAGGCGCCGTCCCCGCGCCGCGCGCGGAAGGCGCACCGGCCTCTACACGCGCCGATTCCGCGGCTTCGATTGAAGCTGCGCCGAGTGCCGCGACCGCGCGACCCAATAACGGCCATGCATCGGCGGCTCCGCGTAGCGCCGCCGGATCGCCCTCAAACGGCGCCTCAAGTGCCGCCCTCAATGGCGCCGCGGCTGCGCCGCCCGCCGCTGCCACACGCCGGGTCCCGACTTCGCCCGAAGAACGCGCAGCGCTCTTCGCCGACCCTGTGGTCGAACGCGTGTTCGAGGCGCTGGAAGCGCGGCTGGTCGAAGTCCGCGCGCCGGTTGCGGTAGCATCAATCGCGACAGGAGAAATCGCCCGGGCATACCAGGATCCTCGCGAAGAAATTTCAGAAGACATTCGAGAAGACACTCCAACTGATGACGCCGAGCCGGCCGATTGACGGTCCAGCGGACGATGAGACCGCCGCTGACACAATATCCGGCCCAGGAGCAAGCGAATTGGCAGAACTCGATCTATCAGCCTTGATGAAGCAGGCCGCGGCCCTGCAGGACAAACTCAAGGACATGCAGGCCTCCACCGCCGAGCGGTTCGTCACTGCGGAATCGGGCGGCGGGATGATTCGCGCGACCGTGGACGGCGCGCTACGAGTGCGCAAGATCGAGATCGAGGCGGCGCTGCTCGCAGGCAACGACAAGGCGATGCTCGAAGATTTGATCGTGGTCGCGGTCAACGAAGGGCTCCGGCGCGCACAAGAGATGGTCGCCGAGGAGATGGCCAAGCTCGGTCCGGTCGGGGGACTCAAGTTTCCCGGCTTCGGCAACGACTGACTAATCCGCGATGGCGACCGACAACCTTAAACGCGGCGACGGACTGCCGCCCGCGATGACCCGGCTGGTGAAAGAGCTCGCGCACCTGCCCGGGATCGGCGAGAAGACCGCCTCGCGGCTCGCCTTCAATCTGCTCAACCGGCCCCGCGATCAAGTAATTGCGCTGGCCGAGGCGCTGCTCGAAATGAAAGAGCGCGTCGGACTCTGCGACCAATGCTACGGACTGTCGGATAATCCACGATGCCTGATCTGCGGCGATCCGGCACGCGAGCGCGACGTGATCTGCGTGGTCGAAGGCCCCGCCGATCTGATGGCGATCGAACGCGCACGCAGCTTCGGCGGCGTCTATCACGTGCTTCACGGCGCGATCGCGCCGCTTGACGGAATCGGCCCCGATGACGTGAAACTCAAGGAACTCGTCGTGCGCGTCAGTCCTCCGGCCGAAATCCGCGAGGTGATTATTGCGACCAACGCCACCGTCGAGGGCGAAGCGACCGCGCTCTATATCGCCAAGACGTTGCGCCCGCTCGGAGTCAAGGCAACCCGCCTCGCCCGCGGCCTTCCCGCGGGCGGCGACCTCGAGTACAGCGACTCCGCCACGCTGACCAGCGCCCTGTCCGGGCGGCGAGAGCTTTGAAAGAAGCCGGGCTCTTGAGAGCGTTTTCACGATCACACGTCTTAACGCTGTCAATGCCCATTGAATGTTGACTCACTATGCCGGGAGGTCGCCGAAGTAAAACTGACCCGCCCAGCGCGCTTCTGAGCAGGGGAAGCGCAAGGAGTATCTCCCCCTCGCCGCTCTGTGGGGTACTTGGCGCGATGGCAGTTTGATAAAAGTAGAGTATGAGGCTGCAACATTTCGACAATGTCACCGGGGAGGGAATCATCGGATTTGATCCCTGGCGCACGTCCGGACCGGAGTACGAAGCTGACCATAACCTTTGGTATGCAGCCCTGACCGTAAACGGAAGGCGGGTTTTTCAGTATGGCTGCCCATGCGGGACGTGCGGCATCACATTTAAGAAGGTCGCCTCTGCGGTTGATCGCGTGAGCGACGCGGAAGCGGCAGGCTTGCTCGGCGCACTCGACCACGTTCCCTCGGAGTCCGCGCTAAGACGACTCGCCCGTATTCTCCCCAAAGGCGCCTACCATCTGGCGGTGATCGGGGCGCCGGTTCGGCTGGTCATACCCGGCGCGCCGGATGATTATTTCGCTACGGACGTCGTGCGTCTTTTCGGGCTGGAACCTCCCGAATACGAGAAGCCTGAAGATCCCGGAACGCCATACTATCGGCTCGGATCTCATCATGAACTGGCAGTCCCGTACCCGGGAGGAGAGATTCCGGTTATTCGCTATAGCTACCCGACGCGGGTAACTAAGACTCTGCTGACACAAATCGTCATGCCACTTCAAAATCCGGCGACTCTAGAGAGAGATCGCGTCGAATATTGGAAGTCAAGGTCGCGGGCAGGGCACCCTCTCACTGCGTTCGCCGTCTCGGTGCTCGACAGCCAGTCCCCGGAGGTCTGGAAAGGCGACAAGGATTATCCATACGAGGGCCAGATGCTGCTGACGCACTGCATACTGGATGGACATCATCGAGTACAAGCCGCATCCGAGACTGGTTCTCCCGTCCGCATTCTCTCACTCCTTGCCCCTTTCGCATCGAACGTCCGTGAGGACTTCGATTATGAGCTGGTCCTCGACAGGTTGGCCGTTCAAGTCGCACTCCTGAACTGAACGTTAATGCTGCTTGGCGATTTTGCCGGGAGCGGCGAGTAGACCAGCCTTGCGCTGGTCCTTGAGTCTGAAGCTCTCACCCCTCTCGATTTCAGCGAGAGGTATGCTCTTCTCCCTCGCCCTATCAGGGAGAGGTAGGGTGAGGGTCATTATTCAGCGCGATGCGAAGCATCGCGCGATTAAGATAGACGCCATGCGCCGCGCTCCAATCGCGAGCGGCGCGGAATCTAATGCGCGCGGCAAAAGATTGCCGCACGCCGGTTCGGACCCTCACCTTACCGCCTCCCAGTGGCACCTCCCTTTCAGGGCGAGGGATCAGACGGGATCACCAGATTCGGGGAGCCAGGCGATAGGTGACCTTGTTTCGGTACTCCGCGTAGCCGGGCAGGCTCTCCAGGAGAAATTTCTCCTCCTCAACCAGCCTCCATATGATCGCGAGCGTGATCGGAATGACCATCAGCAATCCCCACCACGAGCCGAGCGCGAGCGGGATGCCGAAGAGCATGATGAGCGCGCCGGAGTACATCGGATGACGCACGACCGAATAGGGTCCGGTCGAAACGACCCTCTGCCCGGCGTCGACTTCGATTAGCGCCGAAGCGAAGCTGTTCTCTTTGAACACGAAGAACACGACGAGGAACCCGAATGCGACCAGAGCGTCGCCGGCCACGACGACATAGGGCGGCACCGCCGACCATCCGAAGCGATGATCAAGCGCGGGGAACAGCAGGATCGCGAAAAATGATATGAAGGCAACGACCTGTATGATTTGCTGGCGCGTCTGCTCTTCTGAGCGTGGACCCGCGTAGATCCGCCGCTCCAGCAGTTTCGGATCGTGCTTCATCAAGTAGGCGGTTATCGCGAGCGACGCGGCCGAGAATACCGCCAGAAAGATCCACGCTTGCCAGTAATCGATGGTCCACGCCACGGCGAATACCGCAACCGCCAGAACCGGCAGAAAGCTTCCGAGTTTGCCCATGGCTTTCCGATTGAGGTCATTCATGATTGAGCTCCAGGCCGGCGCGGGGCCGCGGCGCCGCGAGGCGCCGATCGAGATTGACATGTTTCGCAAGCTACACTAGTTTCACAACATTATGAAGGCTGCAAAACATGGCGGCCGCGCCCGCTCCGCCTTTATCGAACGCCTCGCCGCCGTGCTGGCCGCATCCGGATTCCCCCGGATGCCCGCACGGGTGTTCGCCGCCCTGCTTGCAACCGATTCCGGATGCCTGACCGCGGCCGAGCTGACCGCGACGCTCGATGTGAGCCCAGCCGCGATTTCCGGCGCGATGCGCTATCTCGCGCAGGTCAACCTCGCCAGCCGCGAGGCCGCGCCCGGCTCGCGCCGCGAGCATTACCGGGTCCATAGCGAGGTCTGGTACGAAGCGATCGCGCGCAAGGACGACGTGCTCGAACGATGCGAGCGAGTTCTGCGCGAGGGAGTTGAAGTGGTAGGGCGCGGAACGGGGGCGGGCGCGCGAATCGCCGAGACGCTCGCGTTTTTCGAGTTCATGCAGCAGGAACTGCCCGCGATGCTGACGGAATGGCGCACGCGCAAAGCCGCGGTGACGCGCAAGCGCTGATGGTGCCAAGGCTCTCGTTCGCGATGCTTGCGCTGGTCACAACTTTCGCGATCGCGGCGTGCGGGAAGACGCGGCCGCCCAATGCGGTTGAGCGCGGGCGCCTGGTCTATGTGACGCACTGCATCGTGTGTCACAACCCGAACCCAAATCTCGACGGCGCGCAGGGTCCCGCGATCGCGGGCTCGTCGCGCGAGCTCGTCACAGATCGCGTGCTGCATCTGACCTATCCGCCCGGCTATACCCCCAAGCGGACGACGCACAATATGCGGCCGATAACCGATCTGACCCCCGCGCAGATCGACGATCTGACCGCGTATCTGCGCGCGGCGGCAAAGCCGTAGCCGGCCCAGCCGGGCAAAACTTGCTTGCAAGCGGAAAATACCGGGCGGTAGAATGATTCAGGAAAGTCGCGGAATTTCGCGGATCTTGCACTCAAAAATCTTCTCAATGCCACTTGGCCGATCGAATCCGTTGGGGGTCGCGGCCGGCAAAGGACGGTGTCGTAAAATGGCTTTCGAACTTCCCAAGCTGCCATACGCGATGGACGCGCTGAAGCCGAATATCTCGGCCGAGACGCTCGAGTACCATCATGGAAAGCATCACGCTGCCTACGTGAACAACTTGAACAATCTCGTCAAGGGAACGCCGAACGAGGGCAAGCCGGTCGAGGAGATTATCAAGAGCGCGCCGGCCGGCGGCCTGTTCAACAACGCCGCGCAGCATTTCAACCATAGCTTCTACTGGAAGTCTCTCTCGCCTCACGCGGGCGGAGAAGCCAAGGGCGCGGTGGCCGACGCAATCAAGAAGGCCTTCGGCAGCTTCGACGAATTCAAAACGAAGTTCACCGCGGCGGCGACCACGCACTTCGGCAGCGGATGGGCGTGGCTGGTGAAAGGTTCCGACGGCGGTCTTGCGATCGAAGCGCTGCACGACGCCGGATGCCCGATCAAAGAGGGCAAGAAGCCGATCATCACCTGCGACGTATGGGAGCATGCGTATTACATCGACTATCGCAATGCGCGGGCAAAATACGTCGAAGCGTTCTGGAACCTCGTCAACTGGGACTTCGCGAACGAAAATCTGAAATAAGCGCGCCGCGGAAATTGCGGGCGCGGCTTATAGAAATGCAAGCGCCGGATCCTGCCAACGGGTCCGGCGCTTTTTTTTGCGTATCAGATCGCGGCGTGCGCAAGCTTCATCAATAAAGAAGACGCGGCCGCCGCGTCAGGAATTAGGGTCGACGCCCCACTTTTTCTTGTTCTCGGCGACTTGTTCAGAAGTCGGATGCTCCTTCTGAACGAAGAGCTTGACCTTGAACTGATCCATGATCTCCAGCATCGCGTGATTCAGATCGACGTCATCTTTGAGCACTTCCGGAACCGCGGGTTCCTCGAAAATCGCCTGCCACGGGCATTCGGGTTCGCATGCGCCGCAGTCGATACACTCGTCGGGATTGATATAAAGCTGATTGGGGAATTTCTCCTTGTCGGAGCCGACGTATTCGTAGATGCAATCAACCGGGCATACGCTAACGCATCCCGTATCAAGGCAATCGATGCAAAGCCGTGTAATGGTCCAAGGCATGACTCATCATTCCTCTCGTATTGCTTCTCTCGTTGAGAAGCGTACGGTCCTTAAACTATATCGGCGGCACCTGTCAAGAAAGTCCAGCGCGCCGCGGCGCATGAGCGAATTATCCGTAAAAGGAAAATCGACGAAAGGAAAAGCGTGATGAGCACCAGCCATCCCAAAACCGGTGGAACCACCCGAGTCGAAACCGATTCGATGGGTCCGATAGAGGTGCGCAGCGAC
This sequence comes from Binataceae bacterium (SeqCode), assembly GCA_050736695.1. Taxonomy (GTDB): domain Bacteria; phylum Desulfobacterota; class Binatia; order Binatales; family Binataceae; genus JBARDN01. The sequence continues at coordinate 14,462 of JBOHWH010000143.1, forward strand.
CGCTACTGGGGCGCGCAAACCGAACGCTCGCTCTTGCATTTTGCGATCGGCAGCGACCGCATGCCGCGCGGAGTGATTCGCGCCTTCGGGCTTCTGAAGAAGGCGGCCGCGGAGGTTAATCGCGATCTGAAAAAGCTGCCCGAGGAAAAGGCGCTCCTGATAATCGCCGCCGCCGAGGAGGTCGTCAAAGGCAACCTCGACGAGCATTTTCCGCTGCGCATCTGGCAGACCGGCAGCGGCACCCAGACCAACATGAACGCCAACGAGGTTATTTCGAACCGCGCGATCGAGATGGCCGGCGGCGTGCTCGGCAGCAAGAAGCCGATTCATCCCAACGACGACGTGAACATGTCGCAATCCTCGAACGACACGTTTCCGACCGCGATGCATATAGCGGCGGCCGAAGAGCTGGCGCATGCGCTGGTTCCCGCGCTCAAGTTCTTGCGCGGCGCGCTGCGGAAAAAATCGGCCGAGTTCGCCTCGATCGTGAAGATCGGCCGCACGCATCTGATGGATGCGGTCCCGCTGACTCTCGGGCAGGAATTCTCGGGCTACGTCGCGCAGCTCGACGCCGATTTGAAGCGCATCGAGATGGTGCTGCCCGATATCTATGAACTCGCAATCGGCGGCACGGCGGTCGGCACCGGGCTGAATACGCATCGCGAATTCGCGGAGCGGGTGGCGGCGAAAATCTCCGCTTACACCAAGCTGCCGTTCACCTCGGCGCCCAACAAGTTCGCGGCGCTGGCGGCGCATGACGCATTGGTGATGGCCTCGGGGGCGCTGCGCACGCTTGCCTGCTCGCTGATGAAGATCGCCAACGACATCCGCTGGATGGGCTCGGGGCCGCGCTGCGGACTCGGCGAATTGCGGCTGCCCGAGAATGAGCCGGGATCATCGATCATGCCCGGCAAGGTGAATCCGACCCAGAGCGAGGCGATGACGATGGTGTGTCTGCAAGTGCTAGGCAACGACACCGCGATCGCGGCGGCGGGGACGCAAGGCAACTTCGAGCTCAACGTTTTCAAACCGATCATCATTCACAATTTCATGCATTCGGCGAACCTGCTGGCGCACTCGTGTGTCTCGTTTGCGAAATATTGCGTCGAAGGAATCGAGCCAAATCGCGAACAGCTCGCGCGCAACGTCAGCAACTCCCTGATGCTGGTGACGGCGCTGAGTCCGCATATCGGCTACGACAACGCCGCCAAAGTCGCCAAAAAGGCGCACGCCGACGGAATCACGCTGCGCGAGGCGTGTATCGCGCTGCAACTGCTCACGGGCGAGGACTTCGATCGGCTGGTGCGGGTGGACAAGATGCTGGGGCCGCAGGATTGAGGCGGAATTGAGCGCGCGGCGAAGAAGGGTGGGCGCGATCTTCTCGATCGCTGTGCTGTAGATGCTCGTGCTCGCGGCCGCGGCATGCGCGGCGGGTGCGCAATCCACGCTGCCACCGTTCGATCACGATCCGCAGGCGGAGCCGCCGATGGTTGCCGGCAAGCTGGTCGAGGTGTCGGTGAGCCTCCACGTTATCAACCTGACGAAGATCGACGACTCGGCGCAGCGCTTCAGTATCGACGGTTATTTGTTCGCGCGCTGGAACGACCCGCGGCTTGCGTTCGTATCCAAGGGTCCCGATGATCTGGCGCGAAGCTACCGGCCCGGCGAGATCTGGACCCCGCGCCTCGAGTTCGTCAATGCGATCGCGCCGCGCGCGCGCCATTTACGTCGATAAGCGTTGCCCCCGATGGCGACGTGACCTATGTCGAGCGCTTCAGCGCACAACTATCGGCCCGCTTAGAGCTCAGACGCTATCCGTTCGACACTCAGAATCTGGAAATTTTCATTCATCCTTTTTATGCCGATGCAAACCAGATCGTTTTCACCCTGAGCGATGCCAGCGTTTGGACCGCGAGCGAGTTCAGTACCTACAGTTCGCTGGCGCAGTGGAATTTGACGGCGCTGCCGCCAACCCTGCATCTGCATCGTGAGCAGACCGCCGCGATCAGCGGGGTCCGCTTCCGGATCGAAGTGACCCGGCGGAGTTTGAGCGGGAGCAACAATAGGTACGCTGCTACTGTCGGCCTCACTTTTGTCGGTCTTAATCTGATTTTTCTGTTGTGCGCCGGATGTTGGACTTGGCGCTGGCTTTGCCCCTTCGCTTGCGGCGCTTAGAAGTAATGCCGTCGCGATCAGGATCGACATTGACCAGCGCTTTAATTGCTTCATGGAGCGTCAGCGGATGAAGTGAGATCGGTTTGGCTTTTGGCATACTACTACCCTTCGTGGGAACGGCAATTGGAATTGACCACCCCTGTCCACAACCAGATGGCTGGCGTTGTCTCGCTGAGGCCGCCGCCAGTGAGGAGACCTCAGCATCCTGCTATCACGTCGAAGAAAATATTCTTGTTGTCGCGATTGTAGAAGCGGTACTGAAATTCCGCGAAATAGAGCGGCAGGCATTTCTTGCTGGCGTTGAATTGCAGAGCAGCATCCTCACCCGCGCGTCACGATGCTTGCAAAAAATGCGCCCGCCTCGCGCCGCGCCCTTACGAAACCAAACGAAATCCGGTCTTCGTAGGGGCGGCTCGGGAGCCGCCCGTCTTTGTCTCACTCTTGCTGACAGCAGAGCTTTTGCGTAACCCATTCCATAGGTCTGCTCACGCGGCTGGCGAGATTCCTCGCGACTTGTGCTTCTCCGCTGGTTAACTCCAGGGCGAAGCTTGGAAGTCCGCTCGCGCTCGGAATGACAATTTAGCGTTGTTTTTGTTTGTCATTCCGAGCGCGAGTTGGCGACGCGAATTGCGTCATCTGCTCAACGCCGCGCGGCAACTGTCGCGAGGAATCTCGCCCTGGGCAATAGCACGCTCTAACAATGGGTTACGCAAAGCTCTCCCTGACAGAACTAGGGATCAGGCACAGACGTGCTGCGCGTGGAAATCAGTGGTGCGCGGAGGTCACCCCATTTGCTTGGTGTACATCGCGAGGTCGAAGTAATCGCGCCATAGCGCGATCTTTCCTTCGCGCACCTCGAATACTCCTGCCACCGGCAGCTCGATCTTCTTGCCGCCGCCCAGATCGAACATATCGATCCGCTCGTTCATTACGATGTTGCCGTTGGCGGCGGCGCGCAGAACCTTGAACTCGATCGATTTGGCCATCGGCCAAAACGTGTCGATCACGCCCTTGATCGCGGCCTTGCCCTTGGCGCCCGGCCCCATCGGGACGTTCTGATACTCGGCGTCGTCGGTGAAGAACGCCATGATTTGATCGAGATTGTGATGCTTCCATGCCTCGCAAAAGTGCTCAACGATTTGGTAGCTGGATTCCGCCATCGGTAAACTCCTTGCGCCAACGCGCGTGCTTACTCGTGATCGAGATAGAAACGGTCCTCGTCCTTGTTAAAGCCGAAGAGCTCGGCAAAGCGCCCCCAGTTAACGATCGTCTGGAACATCCGCTGCGGCGGTTCGCTCGGCAACAGCATCGCCAGATGCTCGAGCACGACTTCCCTGGCGAGCGAGTGATCTTCCTGCGCGCGCAGCAGGCGCACCAGGTAGCTGAACAGCGGATGCTTTTTCAACTGCTCGCGAATCAAAAGCTTGCGCTGATTCACTTCGCTGTCGAGGAACTGCTTGCCGAGCCGGTCGAGCACGACATCGCCGGCAGGAGTCGAGACCAGGCCCAGGATTTCCGCGGCTTTCATCACCTTCAACAAGTCGCCAAACTTGAACTGAAGATCGCGCGCGATCTTGTAGCCGTCCTCGCGTCCGCCGCGGTCTTCAAGGAACTCGAGCAGGCCAAAGACCAACGTGAGCTGGCAGTCCGGAATCGGAATGATATTCGCCGCCGGCATCAGCTCCGCTCCTCGATCAGCGAGAAGACTTTATCGGTCCACACGTTGAAGGGCTCCGAGCGGCGGTCGCGCGGACGCGGCAGATCGACCTTGAGATCGGCGACCACACGGCCCGGTCCGGAGCCGAGCACGATAACCCGATCGGCCAGCTCGATTGCCTCTTCGATAATATGGGTGACCATGATGATCGTCTTTACCGACATATCCGGCGCCTGCCAGATGTCGAGCAGTTCCTCGCGCAGGGTGATCGCGGTCAGGGCGTCGAGCGCCGAGAATGGCTCGTCCATCAGGAGCACCTGCGGCTCGACCGCAAGCGCGCGCGCGAAGCCGACCCGCTGCTTCATCCCGCCCGAAAGCTCGCGCGGATAGGCTTCTTCGAAACCGTCGAGGCCGACCTTGTCGATATAGATGCTGGCGCGCTTCTCGCACTCCTGGAGCGAGAGGCCGCGCGCCTCGAGCCCCATCTCGACGTTAGCCTTGACCGAGAGCCACGGCAGAAGCGCGAACGACTGGAACACCAGCGCGGATTCGAGATTGATTCCATCCACCTGCTTGCCGCGATAGAGCACCTGCCCGGAGGTGAGTCCGATAATTCCGTTGATCAGGCGCAACAGCGTCGATTTGCCGCATCCCGAGGGTCCGACCAGCGCCACGAATTCGCCTTCCTCGACGCTGAAGGAGATATCCTCGAGCACGCTGAGCGTTCCCTTGGGTATGGAGAAGCTTTTGGAGACGTGGCGGAGCTCGAGGAGAGGCATGGGTCTGCGGGGTCAGCGTCGTCGGACATCGGTTTAGTTAATCTCGGGTTTAATTCAATTTCTATTTGACTAATAGTCGAGCCGATAGCGCTCGGTTGCAACGTTATAAAGCCGCCGCCAGATGAGCCGGTTCAAGACTAACACGACCGCGATCATCGAAAGCAGGCTCAACAGGATCATCGTGCCGTTACCGGTTTCGTAGGTCGCGACATCGAGCAGCGCGCCGAGTCCGGTCACTTTATAAATACGCCCCTGGTAGGGGAAATATTCGGACAGGATAAGCGCGTTCCATCCTCCGCCCCACGCAGTCAGGCTGCCGGTGATAAGCGAGGGGAGCGACGCCGGCAAAATCAGCTTGCGCCAGGTCGCGAAACGCGACAGCCCGAACACGCGCGCCGCCTCTTTCAGATCCTCGGGCACCTGGTTGACGCCGGCCAAAAGGTTGAACAGCAGATACCACTGCATCCCGGTGAGGATCAGCAGAATCGATGCGAGGTTCATTCCGCCAGTCACGCGGATCACGAAGATGACGATTAGCGGAAACAGCGCGGTCGCCGGCATCGAGCCGATGATCTCTGCCGCGGGCGCGAGAAAGCGGTTGAAGCGCGGACTTTCGCTTGCGGCCAACGCGCAGGGCACCGTCCACGCAAGCGAAATCGCGTATGCAATGACCATCCGCGAGACCGACGCGAACGTCGCATACGGAATCTGGCGGGCTTCATGCGGCCACGGCCTGAGCAGCGCGCGCGCGAGCGCCACCAGACCGGCGCCAATAGCATATGCGAAGAACACCACCAGCGATCCGATAAGGAACGTCCGCAAGATCCGCCCCGCGCGCCGCGCAGCAGGGTTCGAGGCGATCGTCACGCGCGGCATCGCCGCCGTCGCCCGTGCAATCGCACGATACGGCGGCACCAGCACGACGCGCAGCGCGCGCGTCATTGCAGGTCCGATTCCGCCCAAGACATCGAGCGCTCCCAGCGAACGCGCGGTCTGCGAAGAGGCGGAGAACTCGAAGCGAAACTTGTCGGACCAGATGGTGAGCGGCTGCCATACGATCGCATCCATCAGCACAATCACGGCCAGCAGCGTCAGCAGACCCGCTACGAGGTCCGTGGCTGAGCCGTGATCGGCGGCATCCATCAGAAAGCTGCCGAGCCCCGGCAGACGATAGTTGGCCGGGCCGACCGTGATGATCTCGCACGCAATCAGGTAGTACCATCCCGCGACCCACGACAGGATCGAGTTGTAAACCAGCTTCGGCACGCACGCCGGCATCAGCAGGCGCTTGAACCGCAGCCATCCGGAGACGCCGAACGCCTCGAGCGCTTCCTTGGAGTCGGCGGGCAGAGTCTTCACCGCCTCGAACACGCCGAGCGTCATGTTCCATGCCTGGCTGGTGAAGATCAGGAAGATCGCCGCCATCTCGACGCCGACCTGATGCCCATGCGCGAGCGCAACGAAGAAGAAAATTGCGGCCGGGAAAAAACCGACCACCGGCACCGACTGCGCGATATCGACGGCCGGAATGAGGATTCGTTCCCAGATCCCGCCCCGCGCCGCCAGCATCCCGTAGCCGATCGAAAAAAACAGCGCCAGGACATAAGCCGCGAGCATCCGGTAGAAGGACGAGAACGCGTAGAACGGAAGATGCTCGAGCGAGGTCGAGAATTTCGGCGGATGCAGCGGCAGCGTCACCCTCTCGCGATAGGCGAAGAACAACGCCACGATCGCGGCGAGAATAAGAAATGACACGGTCGCGCCAAACAGGCGGCGCGCCGTCGTGATCTTGTCGTCTGCCATCTGACCGCTTCCGAAAACCCACCCCGAAAGCCTCAAGCATAACCGCGCGGACGCTCCGCACAAGCGCGGGAAGCATTATTCATCGAATTTTTGGCGCGACTCCCGACGCGCCGCGAGCGGCGGCGTTGACAAGCCTCGCGGGGAAACATAGCGATTGGCTGCGATGCCTCCTGACGACAAGCGTGGTCCGGACGACTGGCGGCTCGGAATCGATCCTGCCGAGCGCGCAGAACTTCCGCCGGCGCCGCCGCCCGCTCCTGTCGCTCAGGACGCGGAAGTTCATAGTGCTCATAGCGTTCGCCGCCTCGAGCGCGCGCTGTTCGTCGTTACGGCGGAGCATCTTGGATGGATCCTGGTTGCGGCGTACACGATCCTCAGCCGATTCTCGGCGCTGGGTGAGCGCCCGATGTTTCCCGGCGAGGCGGCGCGCGCGCTGGGCGAGTACGCGTTCGCCAGTGGCGGGCAGTATCCGGCCGCGGCGGCCGCGGGACTCGGATGGATCGGAATTGCGCAGATAGGAATCTTTCACGCGTTCGGCGTTTCCGATTTTAGCGCGCGCGTCGTGGCCGCTCTCGCCGCGATTCTTCTGCTTGGCGCCGCGCTCGCGCTGCGTTACGCGATCGGTCGCGCAGGAGCGCTTGGCCTCGCCGCGCTGTTCGCGCTCTCGCCTACAATGATGTACTTCGCGCGCGCGGGGACAGCCGCCAACGCCGCGATCGCATTCGTGATGGTCGCGGTCGTGCTCGCGATGGCGCTCGCGCACCGTCCGAGCGCCTTGCGCGCGGCGGGAGTTGCGCTGGCCCTCGTACTCGCGATCGGAGCGGGACCGGTCGGCGCAATCGATGTCCTGACCGCGGCAATCGCGCTGGCGATCGTCGGGATCATCAACGCGATCGCCGGCGGCAACGCCGTCCTGCGCGTGCGCGTATGGTGGACGCGGCGCGGATGGCTGCTCGTCGCGGGCGCGATTGTGTTCATCGCGGTTTGGATCTTCCTGATCGAGATACTCAGCGCCGCCGCGCTGCGGGTTCCGATCGCCGCGTCGTTCGCACCGCTCCTGAACGCGGGCGCCACGCCCGTGCTTTCGGCCCCGCGGTTCTATCTCGCGATAATCGGCTTCTATGAATTTGCGATCGCGCTTGCCGCGCTCGCCGGCGTGATCGCGATCGTCGCGCGCGGCGTCAGATCGTATTTCGCCGGATGGTGTCTGGCCTGGGCGATCGTTAGCCTCGCGGTGTGGACGATCGCGCGTCCGTACCGCGCCGAGTTCGCGATTGGATTCGTCGTGCCGATGGCGCTGCTCGGTGCCTGCGGCCTCCAGTGGCTTCATCAGCGCCAGGCGTGGGAGATCGTCCGCTATCCCGTCGCCGCATTCGCAATCCTCACGCTGTACGTACAGTTCGTCACCAACGTTGTCGCCGCCGCGCCCAACGCGAGCGAGGCGAGTTGGCAGCGGCGCGCGTCGCTTCTGTGGAGCGAGCCGGCGACGACGATTCAGATTCGCGACGCATGCGCACGCGCTATCAAAACTGCCGGCCCCGGCGCGACCACCGCGCTGCCCGGCGACGCGCCCGCGATCGCGTGGTACCTGCGCGCGCTTTCACCGGCCGCCGACCCCGCGAACGCAACTATCGTCGCGACGCGGATTGCTTCCGGCGCAACTGCCGGAGCGCAATCCAGCTATCAATTCGGGTTCGAAGAACGATGGAGGCCCGACTTCAGCAAGCTCACTCCCGCGGCGTCCGCAAAATTCTTTTTGGCCGCGCGCGCATGGAGCGAGATTCAAGTTGACGATCTGACGATCGAGGTGCGCCAACCGCCGAGCGCGGCCGCTACACCCGCGCCGGTCGTTGCATCTTCGCCGACACCCACGGCCACGCTGACTGCGGCGCCCTCGCCGACAGCATCACCGACTGCATCACCGACAGCATCTTCGACCACGAGCGTGAGCGCGACGCCGATGGCCGCGCCGTCACCGTCAGTGATTTAGACGTTTCGTCTTTTCTTCGATTTGCGATCGAAGGGGCGCTCCGAATCCGTTAATTGAATTGCCTGAACGGTCCGGCTCTGCGATAAAAGTTGGGTCGCGCACATTTCGCGCGGCGTGTTGAGCTCGACTGCCTCAAGCGTAGCCCACTCAGGAGACCCGATGGCAAACGTCCTCGCTTGGTTAACGGCCCTGCAGCTTCATCCGGTTGTCGATCACTTTTCGATCGCGCTGATCATCGTCGGGGTGCTCATCGATTTGGTTGCCACTCTCCTGCCAGGTAGTCTCTGGATGCGTTACATGGCGCTGACTCTGATGATCCTTGGCGCGATCGCGGCAGCCGGTTCATGGGTAACCGGCGGAATGCTGCAGCCGCAATGGGTTTGGAAAACTGTGCCCGCGGTGGCCAAGCCGCTGATGCATCGCCATGCGGAGCTCGGCGAGATCCTCATGTACGCGGCCGGCATTCTCGCGCTCTGGCGCATCCTGATTCAGGCGGTGACCGCGATGGCGCGCAGCCGCGCGATTTATCTTGTCGTCGCGGTGATCGCGGTGCTTGCGATCTGCTATCAGGGGCATCTCGGCGGCGAACTGGTCTATGCTTACGGCGTTGGAACCCAGCCGCAGCGGAGCTTGATTGAGGCCACGCCGGCACCATCGATGAGTCCGACGCCGGTTCCGATGGTCACGGTGCCGACTTCGGTGCCGAGCGCGGCCGCGTTCGCGACCGCTTCTCCGGCCGCAACTCCGACGCCTACTGCGACCGCGTCGCCGACCAAAATGTGATCAGGTAATCATTCGCAACCCAGACCCGAGAGATACGGACCATGGAACTGAACGCATCGGAACAACAATCGCTCGAAGTCGCCGATCGGCTTTTCAAAGCGATCGAGCGCGGCGATGTCGCCGCGATTCGAGAGCTCTACGCGCCGCACACAATAATCTGGCACAACTTCGACGGCGTCACTCAGTCGGTTGAAGAAAATCTGGCCGTGCTCGGATGGGTGGTCGCCAATATCGCGGAGATCGCCTACACCGAGATCAAGCGCCAGCCGACGCCGTCGGGATTCGTGCAGCAACACGTGCTGCGCGGACGCTTGAAGTCGTCGGGCAAAGAAGTCGCCCTGCCGGCCTGTATCGTTTGCACGGTCGAGCGCGGGCATATCACGCGCCTCGACGAATATCTTGATAGCGCTCAAACCGCGGTGCTGCGCGGCTAGCCTCGGCCGCCGCCCGGCCCGGATTGTACTAATGCATCAGCAAGGAGTTCTTCGATGACCAAACGGCTCGGGTTCGGCGCGTTTCTCGCGCCGCATCATCCTGTCGGCGAGCACCCTACGCTTCAATTCCAGCGCGATCTGGAACTCGCGCAGTGGCTCGACCAGCTTCACTACGACGAATTCTGGGTCGGCGAGCATCACTCCGCCGGATGGGAGACCATCGCGTCGCCCGAGATGTTCCTGGTCGCCGCCGCCGAGCGCACCAAGCGCATCAAGCTCGGCACCGGCGTCGTCTCGATTCCGTATCATCATCCGTTCAACGTCGCGCAGCGGATCGTGATGCTCGATCATCTGAGTCATGGACGCGCGATGCTGGGCGTCGGTCCGGGCGCGTTGCCCTCAGACGCAGTGATGCTCGGGATCGATCCGATGACGCAGCGCGAGCGGATGGACGAAGGGCTCGGCGTGATTCTGCGCTTGCTCACCACCGACGAACCGTTCAGCTACCAAGGCTCGTGGTTCGAGCTGAACAACGCGGCGCTGCAGATTCGTCCGCTCCAGGAGCGGATTCCAGTCGCCACCGCCTCTACGATTTCGCCGTCGGGAATGAAATGCGCGGGCAAGTACGGAATCGGCGTGCTTTCGGTCGCGTCGTATTCCGAAGAGGGACTGATGGCGCTGCCGACGCAGTGGAACTTTGGCGAGACTTCGGCGCGCGAGCATGGCCAGCATATCGATCGCGCCAACTGGCGGATCGTGATGCCGTTTCATCTGGCCGATTCTAAAGAGCAGGCGCTGCGCGAAGTCGCCGAGGGTCTCAAGAAATGGCAGAACGAATATATCGTCGGGATTCTCGGCACCCCCCAGCGCCCGAAGTTCGATGACGGCTACGCGGCCGCCAAGCGCATGTCCGACTATGGCGGCGCGATTATCGGCACCCCCGACGACGCGCTCGATCGAATCGCAAAGCTGCAAGCGCTGTCGGGCGGCTTCGGCACGATCCTGTGCTTCGCGCACGATTGGACCACGCGCGAGCAGGCGCTGCGCACCTATGAGATGATCGCGCGCTACGTGATGCCGCGATGCCAGGGGCTGATCAAGCCGCTCGAGGCTTCGGCGGCCCGCGTGACTGCGAACAAGGACGAGTTGATGGAAAAAGCCAGCGGTGCGATCCTGAAAGCGATCCGCGACTACAACGCGACTCATCCGCGCGAGAATTAGGCGCGCGGTAGTATGTAGGGGCGGTCCCGCGTGGCCGCCAGCATCTGCCGCCCCGCGCATCTGAGAGGTAGGAGAATAACGATGGCTCAAAAACAGATTGGCACGCTCGCCGCCATCTGGCGGCATCCGGTGAAATCGATGCTCGGCGAACAGCTCGCCCAAGTCGAGATTACTGAGCGCGGCGCGGTGGGCGATCGCGCGTGGGCGCTGCGCGAGACCGCGACGCGCCGGATTGCGAGCGCCAAAAAGTTCGCCGGACTGTTCGGCTTCCGTGCGAAGTACGATGATCCGTCGGTCGCGGGCAGCGGCGCTCCGATCAGTATCCATATGCCGGACGGAAGCACGATTCGCCCGAGCGATCCCGAAGCGGCCGAAAAAATCAGCGCCGCACTCGGACGCAAGGTCACGCTCGAGCGCGCCGAGACCGCGGACCGTGAACGCGCGGGAATCGATCCGAAAACTGTTTTCGCCGACGTGCCGATCGAGCAGGTGATCCCGGGGCTCTCCGCCGAAAACCTGCCGGCGGAGTTCGCACTTTCCCCGGGCTCGTTCTTCGATACCGCTGTGATGCATGTGATCGCGACCGGCACGCTGCGCCATCTGTCGAAACTCGCCGGCTCGAAATCAATCTGCGATCCGCGGCGCTTCCGCCCCACGCTCTTCGTTGATACCGGTGCGTGCGGCGACTGCTTTGTCGAAGACGAATGGGTCGGCGGCGAGTTGATTGTCGGCGCGAGCGTGAAAGTCACCACGATGGTTCCCGCGTTGCGCTGCGTAATGACGACGCATCCGCAAGACGATCTCCCGCGCGACTATGACGTGCTGCGAACCGCTGCGCGGAACCATCGCACCAACCTCGGCGTGTTCGCTGCTATCGGCGCGGGCGGCATGGTGCGCATCGGCGATCCGGTTTTTCTGGTGAAATAAGCCGGCGACAACCGTTGCGGGTACAGCCCCGACCCCTCTTGTTCTGAACGCCTTTGCGGCGAACTATCGGGATAGCGCATCGCGCGCTGTCCCGATGTGCTATCCCGATAAGCTATTCCGATGACTCATACGCGACAGATTGTCACCTCGACCCGCGCCGCCGAACGAATCGCCGCGGCGCGCCAATGGTTGCGCGCGCTCGTACCGGGCGCCGAAGCACTCGTGATTGCGCCCGCACGCGCAGGCGCCGACGATCTGGTGCGCGCGTTCGCGGTTGAGCGTCACGCGCTGGCGGGAATTCATCGTTTGACCTTTGACCGATTGGCGGGCCTCCTCGCAGCGGAAAAAATGGCCGCACTCAGCCTCGCGCCGGCTTCCGAGCTTGCGGCTCGCGCACTCGCCGCGCGGGCGGTGTTCAATCTTCGTAACATTGTGCGCCTCGAATATTTCGCGCCGGTTATCGATCAGCCCGGATTCGCAAGCGCGCTTGCGCGCACGCTCGGGGAACTGCGCCTTGCCGGGATTACCGCCGGCGACCTCGTCCGTCTCGGCGCGGCGGGTCTGGAGCTGCGTGCGATGCTCCTGCGGTTCGAGGCCGAGCTGGCGGAAGCGAAGCTCGCGGATCGCGCAAAGATATTCGCGCTCGCCGCCGAGGCGGTTCGCGCCGATACTCCCCCGCGCTTTGCCGCGATCCCGGCGCTCCTGCTCGATGTCGCGCTCGAGAGCCGGCGCGAGTGCGCACTGGTTGCGGCGCTTGCTGAGCGCGCGCCGAACTTTTTCGCGACGGTTCCCGCCGGCGACGAGCGTACGGCGCGGATGCTCTCCGAAACGCTCGGAGTTGCCGCACGCGCCGCTCAAGCAACCAGCGGCGGGGACGCGGCCTCGCTCGCGCGAATGCAGGATCATCTGTTCGGTGACCTGACTCCCACCGCGCGCGACCTCGATGCCACCGTGACGATAATTTCGGCGCCCGGCGAGATGCACGAGTGCGTCGAGATCGCGCGCCGAATCGATCGCGAGGCGCGGGCCGGCGTGCGTTTCGATAAAATCGCGGTGCTCCTGCACGACCCGGTGCGCTATCTGCCCTGCCTGCAGGAGGCGCTCGATCGCGCCGGTATTCCCGCCTACTTCGCGCTCGGCGCGCGCCGCCCAAGGCCCGGAGGCCGCGCGCTCCTGGCGCTGCTCTCCTGCGCGGCCGAAAATCTTTCCGCGCGCCGCTACGCCGAATATCTTTCGCTCGCACAGGTGCCACGCCGCGGGCGAAGCGAAGCGGCTGACGCGGCGGCGCCGACGCCCGAATTGTTTGCCGGCTCGCTTGAGCGCGATCTGCACGATGCCGCCCAACCCGCGCAGCCGCCGGAAAATGAAGACCGCGCCCGCGCGCCGCGCAGGTGGGAGCAGATAATCGTCGATGCCGCGGTGATTGGAAGCGCCGAGCGATGGCAGCGGCGGCTGGACGGCCTCGAGCATGAAATCGCACGGCGCCGCGCCGAAGTGGATGACGACAGCGCCGCGGCCGCCGCATTCGAACATAAGATTTCCGACCTGCGGCATCTTAAGGAAACCGCGCTGCCGCATATCGAAATGCTGGCGGCGTTGCCCAAGAGCGCGCTCTGGGGCGAGTGGCTGGAGCGAATCCGCGAAATCGTAAATGCGGCGATTCGCGATCGCGAAGAGATTGTCCCCGCGCTCGGCGAGCTCGATGCGATGGCGCCGGTCGGCCCGGTCGGCCTGGACGAAGTGCGCCACGTGCTGGCCGAGCGGCTGGCCAAGCTGGAGGATCCTCCCGAGCCGCGCCGCTACGGCGCGGTATTCGTCGCCTCGCCCAATCGCGCGCGCGCGATGTCGTTCGACGTCGTGATCGTGCCGGGTCTGGCGGAACGAATTTTCCCACAGAAGCTGATCGAGGATCCGATTCTGCTCGACGCGGCACGCGCAGCGCTGGGCGCCGATCTGGTCCGCAACGAGGATCGCGTTGCACGCGAAAGGCTCGCGCTCCGAATCGCGGCGGGCGCGGCCGAACAGCGCGTGATGTTCTCCTACCCGCGAGTTGATTTGGAGCAAGGGCGGCCGCGCGTTCCTTCGTTTTACGCGCTCGAAGTTCTTCGCGCCGCCGAGGGACGGCTGCCCGGCTTTGACGAGCTGGCGCGACGCGCCTCTCTGCCGGAGTCGGCGGGGCTGAGCTGGCCCGCGCCTTCGGATCCTGACGATGCGATCGACGACGCTGAATTCGATCTCGCGGTGCTGGACAAACTAATTGGGCGCGATCCGGAAGCGACTCGTGGCGCGGCTCACTACCTGCTCGGCGCCAACGAGTATCTGGGGCGCGCACTGCGAACCCGGGCGCGCAGATGGCTCCGGCGCTGGACGCCGGCCGACGGCCTGGTCGATCCCGAACCGGAAACTCTGGCCGCTCTCGGGCGGCATCAGCTTGCCGCGCGCTCGTACTCGCCCACCGCGCTCCAGAATTTCGCCGCGTGTCCCTACCGGTTTTTTTTGCAGGCGATTCATCGCCTCGGTCCGCGTGAAGAAGCCGCCGCGATCGAGGTGATCGATCCATTGACGCGCGGCGGCCTGTTCGCCGAAGTCCAGTACGAGATTCTTTGCCGCCTGCGCGCCGCCGATGCGCTGCCGGTGGCGCCCACGACCCTTGAGGCGGCAAGCGCGCTGCTCGACGAGACCCTGAATGAAGTCGCGACCCGATGGCGCGAGGAGCTTGCGCCCGCGATTCAGCGCGTATGGCTCGACGGAATCGAATCGATTCGCGCCGACCTGCGCGAGTGGCTGCGGCGCGCCGCGATCGATCCCGAAAAATGGCGCCCCGAGCGTTTCGAGCTGGCCTTCGGACTCAGCGACCGCTCGCAGGCCGACCCGGCAAGCTCGGGCGAACCAGCGGCGCTCGAAGGCGGACTGAGGCTGCGCGGATCGATTGATCTGATCGAACGCGCGCCCGACGGACGCCTGCGCGTGACCGATCACAAAACCGGCCGGGTCCGCGCCGCGACCGATTTCCTGATCGGCGGTGGAAAATATCTTCAGCCGGTGCTCTATGCGCTGGCCGCGGAGAAGGTGCTCGACGAACCGATCAAGCTCGGGCGGCTCTATTACTGCACGGCGGCCGGCGGTTACGAGGAACGAATCGTCGCGGTGGACGACGCCGCGCATGCCGCCGAGCGCGAGTTCGCGGCGATCGTCGGCCACGCGCTGAGCGTCGGATTTCTTCCCGCAGCGCCCGCCGAACGCGAATGCGAATGGTGCGACTACCGCCGCGTGTGCGGTCCGTATGAAGAACGCCGGGTCAAGGATATCAAGCCGCAGATCCGGCTCGAGGCGCTGACGCGTCTGCGCAAAATGAAATGAGCACGCCCGCAAAAATTGCCGGGACGATCGCCGATCAGGCCGCGCGCGATGCGATCGCAAGCGACCTCGAGGCCACCATCGTGGTCGAGGCCGCGGCCGGCACCGGCAAGACCACCGCGCTGGTCAGCAGAATTGTCGCGGTAATCGCCTCGGGACGCGGCACGCTGGCGCATATCGTCGCGGTCACGTTCACCGAAAAAGCGGCCGGCGAACTGAAGCTCAGGCTGCGCGCCGAGATCGAGCGGGCGCGCAACGATGATTCGCTCGATCAAGAATCGCGCGATCGCCTTGGCGGTGCGCTGCGCGAACTCGAACAGGCCAGTATCGGCACGATCCATTCGTTCTGCGCCGACCTGCTGCGCGAGCGCCCGGTCGAGGCGCGTGTCGATCCGATGTTCGAAGTCGCGGCCGAGGACACTTCCGGCGCGATCCTGGAGTTGGCGTTCGCCCGATGGTTCGAAAGCGCGCTCGCGAGTCCCGGCGAAGGGATGCGCCGGCTGCTGCGGCGGCGGGAATCCGTCAATCGTGACGGACCGCGCGCGATCGCGCGCCGCGCCGCCGAAGAGCTGCTCGCATGGCGCGACTTCACGGCCAGATGGGAGCGATTTCCATTCGAGCGCGATCGCGAGATCGACGCGATCGTCACCGAGGTTACCGCCTTGGCCAGTCTCGCGCGCGACGGCGAGCCCGGCGACTGGCTCGCGAAGAGCCTCGAAGAAATTGCGCGCCCCGTCATCGAAGCGATGCGCCTGGAAGCCGTGCGCGGACGCGACCACGACGCGCTCGAGGCCGTGCTGCTGACGATCGGCGGCGGCAGGCGCTGGGATTGGAAAGGCTTCGGCGGCGGCATGGGCGGCGTCGAGCGCGAGACTATTTTTCAGCGTCGCGCCGAGCTGCGCGATCGGATTGCGCGGATGCGCCGGGACGCGGGCGCCAATCTGGCGCCGGTGCTGCGCGAAGAGCTGTGGCCGATTATCGATATCTACGACTCGATCAAGCGGCGCGAGGGGCAACTGGATTTTCTCGATTTGCTGCTGGTCGCGCGCAATCTTGTCCGCGACAACCCGGTCGTGCGCGCGGAGCTGCAAAGTCGCTTCACGCATATTTTTATCGACGAGTTTCAGGACACCGATCCGCTGCAGGCGGAAATTCTGCTGCTGCTCGCCGCCGATGATCCCGCGACGCATGATTGGCGCGCGGCCCGTCCGATTCCCGGCAAGCTGTTTATCGTGGGCGATCCGAAGCAGTCGATTTACCGCTTTCGCCGCGCCGACGTAGCCCTCTATCAGGAGGTCAAGCAAAGCCTGATTGCCGCGGGCGCGCGCTTGCTCTTTCTGGCGGTGAGTTTTCGCGCAACGCCGGAGCTGCACGCGATGATCAACGCCGCATTCGCGCCGCTGATGGCGGCCGAGTCGCCGACTCAGCCGGCCTACGCGCCGCTTACGCCGGTGCGCGAGGATCCGGCCGCGCAGCCCTCGATCGTTGCGCTGCCGGTGCCCGATCCCTACGGCGATTACGGCCGCGTGACCGACTGGCAAATCGAGCAGTCGCTGCCTGAGGCGATCGCGGCGTTCGCGGCCTGGATGATCAAGGAAAGCGGATGGACGGTGACCGAGCGCGAGGCGCCCGAGCGCCGCGTCGCGATCGCGCCGCGCCATATCTGTATCCTGTTTCGCCGCTTGAGCTCGTACGGACGCGACGTCACGCGCCCATACTTGCGCGCGCTCGAAGCGCGCCATCTGCCGCACGTGCTGGTGAAGGGCGGATCATTCAACGATCGTGAGGAAGTTACCTCGGTGCGCAATCTCCTCGCCGCGATCGAGCGTCCCGATGACGAGTTGGCGGTGTTCGCGACCTTGCGCGGCGTATTTTTTTCGCTCGGCGACGATCTGTTGCTCGAATATCGGGAAGCCGCCGGAGGCTTCAGCCTGTGGCGTCATCCGCCGCAAGGTCATACTGCGCAAGACGCGAGCGGCAGATTCCGCGCGATGCTTTCCGCGCGCGAAATAATTCTGGAACTGCATCGCGAGCGCAACCGCCGCCCGATCGCGCAGACTCTCGCGCGGGCTCTCGCGCAGACCCGCGCGCACGCGGGCGTCGCGATCTGGCCGACCGGAGATCAGGCCCTGGCCAATATCATGCGCCTGATGGATCAGGCGCGCCGCTACGAAGCACGCAGCCGCCCGACCTCTTTTCGGGGCTTCGTTGACGAACTCGAAGCGCGCGCCGAACGCGATGAACCGAGCGAGACGCCGCTAGCCGAAGAAGGCACCGAAGGCGTCCGAATCATGACGGTGCATCGCGCCAAGGGCCTGGAATTTCCAATCGTGATTCTCGCCGACATAACCTGCAACGAAACCGCCGGCGAGCCGGCGCGCTTTATCGATCCCGCCCGCGGACTCGCCGCGCTGCGGATCGCAGGATGCGCTCCCAACGAACTGCTGGAGCATCAGGAGGAAGAGCATCGCCGCGATGTCGAAGAGGCCATTCGCCTGCTCTACGTCGCGACCACGCGCGCGCGCGACCTGCTGATCGTTCCTGCGCTTGGCGACGGCGCGTACGACGGATGGCTCGCGCGGCTTAACCCGGTCATCTATCCCGAGCAGAAGGATCGCCGCGCGCCGATCGCGCGCAAGCCGCCCGGATGCCCCGAGTTCGGCGAGGATTCCGTGCGCACCCGGCCGATGCGCGCGCCGGCGCCCACGCGTTCGATCGCGCCCGGGTCGCATCGCGCCCAGGCAGGAGCGCATCGCGTCGTCTGGTGGGATCCGACCAGGCTAATCCTCGACGTCAAGGAGGCGATGGGGCTGCGGCAGAGCGCGCTGCTCGAGGCCGACTCGAGCGGCGAGATCTCGGAGCACGCGGGCCGGGCGCATCGCGCGTGGAGCGAGGCGCGCGGCGCGGCGCTCGCGCGCGGTGGCGAGCCCACGCTCAAGATTGTCAGCGCGACGGCGGCGGCGCATGGCGGCGCGCACGATATGCACGATACGCGCGATACCAATGGCAGCCAAAGCGGCGGCGGGATTCTGGTCGAGGAAATTGCGCGCGACCGGTCGCGCGCGCGGTTCCGGCTCTTCGGCACGCTGGTGCATGAAACGATGCTGCGAATCCGGTTCGATATCGCCCACATGGAGATCGAGCAAGCCGCGTCGAGCGTAGCGCGGATGATCGGCGCGGGCGCGGACGACGTTGAGGCCGCTATCGGCGCGGTTACGAACGCGCTCGGGTCGCAGGTGATTCGCGACGCCGCGCGCGCGAGCGAGGTCCGCCGCGAGTACCCCGTCCTAACGACGCTTGACGACGGCACGACCGCCGAGGGAATCGCGGACCTGGCGTTTCGCTCTGGGTCCGGCGGCGTCGCGCGATGGACGATCGTCGAATTCAAAACCGACGCGGATTTGTCGCGGCGGCTTCCGGAATATCGGGCACAACTGGCGATATATATGCGCGCGGTCCGCGCGGCCACCGGGACCCCCGCAACCGGCGTGATACTCTGGATATGACCGCGCCGCCAGCGGCGCTAAGATAGAAGGACTTGACTGCGCGAGCAGGAACCCGGGAGGATTTTCGATGGCCGACACTCCGATCAATCTGATTTATGGTGAGCGCGTGACGCCCGGCGTTCCGGCCGAAATTCGCGGCGCGGAGCTATGGCTTCGCGGCGGCGATTTGGCGCGCGCGACAGGATGGGCGTTCAAGCCCGAGGGATTTTGCAAGGATGCGGTTTGTATTCCGGTGCCGCCCGCGCGCGCGGCCGGTTTCGTGTCCGGCGATCGCTACAATCTGGCGGCGCTGGCGGGGCTGCTCGGGCAACCGGTTGTCGCCGACGAAGCGCATCGCACATGGTGTTTCGGCGCGGCCGCCGCCGAACGCGCGCGCAAATTAAAGTCGCTCGACGCGCCCGATTTCTCGCTGCCCGATCTCGCCGGACGGATGCATTCGCTCGCGGACTGGCGCGGCAAAAAAGTTTTGCTCGTCTCATGGGCCTCGTGGTGAGGATGCAGAATGGACCTGCCCGTGTGGCAGGCGATGTACGAAGAACTGGGGCCCAAGGGTTTCGTGCCGATCGCCGTGGCATTCGATAGCGCGGGAAAAGCCGCGGTCGAGCCGTGGATCAACGCGGCGAAACCCACTTATCCGTGCGTGATCGACATGCGCCATATCGTCGCCGAGCTTTATGACATGGTGAACGTGCCGACCGCCGTCTGGATCGATGAGCGCGGGCGGATCGTGCGGCCGAGCGAGGCGGCGGGATCGACCGACGCGTTTCGCACGCTCGACTGCAAGACTTTCGCGATGCCCGAGGAATCGATGAAAGAGTTGCAGGCCAAGCGGCTTGCCTATCAAAACGCGATCCGCGACTGGGTCGCCAACGGCGCCGAGAGCAAATTCGCTCTCAGCGAAGCCGAGGTTCTGCGCCGGATGCATACGCCGGACGACGATGACGTTCGCGCGGCCGCGAACTTCCGGCTCGGCGAGTATCTGCACGAATGCGGGCATCCGGAAGCCGCGCAAAAATACTTCGAGGTTGCGCGCAAGCTCCGTCCCGAGAGCTGGAACTACAAACGGCAGGCGATGTCGCTCAAGGATTCAACCAATCCGCTCGGCGCGTCCGGCGCGGAATTCTGGAATGCGGTCGATGAGCTCGGCGATAAAAAATACTATCCGCCGATCGAAGATATCTAAGGTTGGCTCCGGCGTATTGGAGATTTGAGCAGGTTGGTACGAGGCGCCGGCGCCCGGACGCCCCGATGCAGTGCCGAGATTGGTTCGGACATCGCTCCGCGGCCGAGTATGCGCACCGCCGCCGCTGCTCACATCAGGAGGAGTGAGCTGTGACCCGAATTTCCATCTCAGAAATTACCTTTGGCCGCGTAGCGCCGGGCATTCCTGTTCGCGACATTCAGGCGGCGCGCACTTTCTATTCGGATATCTTTGGATTCCGGAACGTTTTTGAAAACGGAGACCCGGTGGGATTCATGATCCTTAAGAAAGATGCCGCCGAAATACATTTGCATCTTAGGAGGGATCATGTCCCCTCGACCCTGAATGTCGCGCATATTTTGGTCGATAATATCGATGCGCTCTACTCGATCTGCGAAGCTGCCGGTGTCCGGATCATCAAGTCGCTGACCGATAAGGACTACGGACTGCGTGCGTTCGTCTTCGCCGATCTCGACGGAAACCGCATCGACGCAGGCGAACGGATCAGTTAAGAGATCCCAAAGATCGCTCGGGCTGCGCCATTGTCGAAGGCCGGTTCGACCACTGAGCCCAACGGCGATTGCAGGAAGACAGTGGAACCGAATGCGCGCCTGATCGTTCTCGGGTACGGCTCGCTGCTGAGCGGTTACGGATTGCTGGCCGAGCGGCGCGGCGGGCGCTCGCGCCTGGTCGCGCTCGACGCTGAGCCCGCGCGCGTCGCCAACGCGCGGCGCGGGCTGGCCAAGCCTTCGAGCCACGGCAGTTACCTTGCGATGGATCTCGAACCCGTCGATCGCGCCGCGCCGATCAGGGCGAGAGTGGGTCGCGGCGGCGACGCGAATGAATTTGGCGCGCTGCTTCTGACCTTCGATCGCGGCGCGGCCGCGATGATCGCGCGCCGCGAGGAATACGATCCCGCCGCGTTCGAGCGTCTGATCGCTCTGGCCGACAACGCGCGGCTTCCGCTCGGTGAGTTTCTGATGCGCATCGCCGAAGATGCGCGTTTCGATCTGTTGGCGTACCGCCGCGCGCTGCGCGAGCGCGTGGGCTACACGTCGCCCGGTTACGTATTTCATCCGGTTGCGATCGCCGGCGGCCGCGTGGCTATCGTCGCGATTGGCTCGGGCTTCGAGGGCAGCGGCGACGATACGATCATTTCGCGCCGGCGCGAGTTCGGAATCGATCGGATGCACTCGCTCGATTCGGCGCTCGGGATCACCTCGCTCGCGATCGATCGCGCCGGGCAGATTGGTTACTTCGCGGAATGCCTGATGGGCGGGCTGCATGGACTTGCGGTCGCCGATCTGATGAAGGAGTTCGACGCGGACTCGGCGCGCGAGCTTGGCGCCTGCCTGCGCCACGCCGCCGATCGCGAGACCGAACGGTTCCTCGCGGCGACCTCGCTC
This sequence comes from Binataceae bacterium (SeqCode), assembly GCA_050736695.1. GTDB lineage: Bacteria > Desulfobacterota > Binatia > Binatales > Binataceae > JBARDN01. Next base: position 35,701 of record JBOHWH010000143.1, read on the forward strand.
GATGCGCGGCGCTATCGCGAGCGGTTTGGCGCGCCCGGA
>JBOHWH010000144.1:0-16606 GCA_050736695.1 Binataceae bacterium (SeqCode)
TGCCGACCACCAACGTCTGGCCAGGCGAGGAGACGAACCCGTGTCCGTTTTATCCGCAAAACAGCCCGCCGCTGTGCTACGCGGCGACCACCGGCGCGACTCCGTTTCGCCTTAATCTGCATGTTGGCGACGTCGGCCACACCCTGATCTTTGGTCCGACCGGCTCCGGCAAATCGACCCTGCTCGGGCTGCTGATTGCGCAGTTCTTCCGTTATCCAAACGCGCAAGTCTTCTGCTTTGACAAAGGACTGTCAGCATTCGTGCTGACCACGGCGGCGGGCGGCGACCATTACGACCTCGGCGAAAGCGAAATCTCATTCTGCCCGCTCGCGAATGTAAACGACGACAATGAGCGGATGTGGGCGCAGGACTGGCTCGAAACTCTCCTCAATCTGCAAGGTGTCACGCTCTTGCCGCAACATCGCAAGGCCCTCTGGCGCGCGCTACAACTCTTGGCCGACAGCGGATCGGACGCGCGAACCATTACCGACCTGATTCGACTGCTTCAGGATCAGACGCTCCGCGACGGACTCGACTTCTATTCCCTGCACGGCCCGATGGGACGCTTCCTCGATGCCGACAATGACGTGCTTGGCGATAGCCGCTTTCAGACCTTCGAGATCGAGGCGCTGATGGCGATGGGCGAAAAGGTCCTGTTGCCGGTCCTCACCTATCTCTTTCATCGGATCGATCAGCGGCTGGACGGAAGGCCAACTCTCATCGTGCTGGACGAAGCATGGGTGATGCTCGCCAACGGCGCATTCGGTGCGAAGATCGAAGACTGGTTGCGCACCCTGCGCAAGAAGAACGCCGCCGTCGTGCTTTCCACGCAGAGTCTGGTTGAAGTTGCCAATTCGCCGCAGCGCGACGTGATTCTCGAGTCGTGCCCGACCAAGATTCTGCTCCCCAATCCCGAGGCGCAGAATCCCGTCACCGCCGAGCTCTATCGCAAGTTCGGCCTGACGAGCAGGCAGATCGAGATGCTCTCGCTCGCTGTGCCCAAGCGGCAGTACTACTACCTCTCGCCTTCGGGCCGACGCCTCTTTGATCTCGCACTCGGCGAGGGAACGCTGGCGTTCATCGGGGCGGGTTCAAAGCCGGACATCCTTCATGCGCGGCAGCTAGCCGCGAAACACGGAGATCGATGGGCAAGCGAATGGCTTCGTACCCGAGGACTGGACGATTGGGCGGAATACCTGGGCAAACTCTGCGGTCGTGTCGAAACGCCCGAAAGGGCGTTGCTCGACACCAACCGCCTGCCGCTGTTCCACACTAACGGCATGACAAATCAACCGAGGATAAATCAATGAAACGGGAAAGACACTTCGATTTCCTGTCGACAATCCTGCTCGCCACCGGTTGGCTGTTGTTCGCGTGCGTACCCGCCCACGCGCTGTTCGGTGTCGGCGACGAAGTATTCGATCCGACGATGTACGCGAGCCAGCTTCAGCAGCTTCAGCAAGAGACTCAAACTGTCCTCACTGAAGCGCAACAGCTCCAGTACACGATCAGGAACACCACCGGCGGAGACAGCGGCGTGTGGCAATCGAGCCAGTCTATGCTCGACGAACTGGGTGGAATCATTCAGCAGCAGGGCGGGCTGTCGTACACGCTCAGCAATCTCCAATCGCAATTCCAGCAGCAGTTTCCGGGCTACACTGTGCCGCAGAATCCGGACCAACAAGAAGCCAAGAACATCGCCACCACGTTGAACACCCTCAACGGCACTCTGGCGGCAGCCCAGTCGCAAGCGCAAAATTTCGCCAACGAGCAGGCGCAACTCGCCCAGCTCGAAGGTATGAATAAAACCGCTGCGGGAAATTTGCAGGCAATCGAGGTCGGCAACGAAATCGCCATGCAGCAGGTGCAGCAGATTCAGATGCTGAGGCAGCTGGTTGTTGCCATGATCAATGCGCAGAACGTCGTCGCCGCCAATGCAGTCAATCGCCAGGCCGCCGAGGACGCCAGCGCGCAACGCTGGTTAAGCGCGGGATCGGTCATTCCGTATTCCTCAACAATGCCAGCGAACGCCCTCAACCCAGACCTCGCGATCACGCGGGGACAACAATGAAGAGATTCGGGTTTTACCTGTTCGTCACGGCCCTCTTTATCGTCGGCTGCCGAAACAAATCCGCTCAGCAAGAGAGCGCTGCCTTGGCCGCACTGAAATCACCCAGTCGCGCGGAACAATACGGATTCACATTCTGGAACGACCAGTTTCAACTCAAGACTGACCTCTGGCAGAAGGCGCTCGCTTTCTGCACCACCCCGGACCACAGGTTCCTAATTAATTGCGGACCCGTCCAGGCGGTCGCAGCACCAAAGATTCCATTCTCCTCGACCATGCCGCCCAATAGCCCGGGGGGTTGGCCGCCACACAAATCAGAACACTGAGCGAGTCGGCATCGGGAGGACGCAATGAACAACCTCGACAACATTGCCCAAACCTTTCAGTGGGCTGGCCAACGGTACATGACCATCATGCAACCGTTTGCCGAAAAAATCTTTTTGAGCCTGGTCCTCATCGAGTTAATAATCAGCTGCGTTCATTTCCTCGCTGACCAGGATGAACCGACGCGTCTGCTCGGCGAGTTGACGAAGAAGTGCCTCGCGTTGGGATTCTTGTACGCAATGATCGTGAACGCCCCGACTTGGTTTGCTGCGATCATCAACGGCTTTGAACAGATCGGCGGAGAAGCCGCGGGAATTCCCGGCCTCAGTCCAAGCACAGTCTTCAACAACGGGCTTTCTTTATTCCAGACGATCTACCAGGGTTTCGCAGCCTTGGGCTGGTTCCACCTGACGATGGCAGCCCTGATTGCCCTGATCGCCGGGCTTATCATGTTCCTGTCTTTCGCCCTCATCGCGGGTCAGATGTTGCTGGCATTAAGCGAGGCATACTTGGGGATCGGCGGCGGCGTCTTGATTCTTGGCTTCAGTGGGTCGCGTTGGACGATCAAATTCGCGGAAGGGTTCCTAGGATGGATAGGAGGAGTAGGGATTAAGCTGTTCTTTCTCTATCTGCTTGTCGGGGTTGGCATGACGATCACGGCGGGTTGGAACGCGGCGCTAACGGGTTGGACCATCGGTGATCCATCACTTCCGCTCACCATTGCCGGCGGTGCGCTCATCTTTTTGCTTCTCGCATGGACGATCCCCAACACCGCCGCATCGATCGTCGGTGGTGCGGTCTCGCTCAACCTGAGCCATGCCTTCGAAGCCGCGATGGCCGGCTACGGCTTGGGCCGAATCCTCACCAGCCAAAAGACTGCGCGAGGCGAATCAGGTTCTTCGGCGCAAAGAGGTCACTCGCTAGGCGACAGCCTCGAAGCCGGTGACAAAGCCGCCACCAACAACCGCGCTAGTTCGGCGTCATCCCACCCTACAATCGGAATTCCCGCGAGCGGCAACGGCGCGGCTTCGCCTAGCCCAATCGGAAACCAAACGACTCCTATGGGCCATGGTCCCGCTACTCAACAGGCAAAGCGCAGCGCCCAAACCTCGCTACTGTAAAAATCGACGGGCAGGCCGGATTTGCGATCGGGGCTGGATACAAAATCTGAAGGGGCCCAGCTAGGAGCGAGGGCCTACGCATCCGATTTCACCGTTTGGCGAAAGCGCCACTTCCATTGAAAGCCCCGCCAATTTTTTGGTGATTGGTTTGACAAATGTTTCGCGCGAACTGTGAAGGTTATCCGCAAGGAGTGGAACTTCAGCAACCAAGCGTCGAAACTTCATGCAGTGATGAGATATCGCTGACATCGGAATGAGTGAAGATAAATCGCAAATGGTGAAGGATTTTCGCGGTCATTCCCGGCCCTTGCTAGAGCACATCGATTGGCGCGCGGCCCCAAATGGCAACATCGAGGTTTTGAACGATACTGGCGGCTACAACAGGCATTTCGAAGCGACCGCGCACACCGAATTCCTTATCGATACGTCGAGCAGACGATTGAACGTGACCTTCCAGACGAAGGTCGCCTACCTGCAGTCCTATGATCGATTCGCGCACGGCGTTCAAGAAATCGCCGACATGCCCGCCGACAAGATCGAACTCCTGCATCGATTCCTGCGCCAGGAAGAGGGACGCCTATCCAAGCGCGCCCGCGAGAATGAATTTGCGGCTCTTACGGACCAGGAGGCGGAGCGGATCGAATACTTATACTCAGCTTCCGTCGGAACTCTCAGCGGCTAGTGTCGTGTCTCGCAAAAAACTGTAGCAATTCAGAAGCACCGGCCTCCGCTTTTTTCTCTCAGGAGTGGGGCCTTTTCGCGGATGCTCGCCCGGTTGCGCGAGCCCGCCCGCGATTTCTCCGCTCGTAGGATCGATGAAGACGGCTATTGCGCAAAACGAAAAACCCACAAGGAGGTTTTTGTCATGTAATTAACAAGGTGATCGTGATCGGCAATCTGGGAGCTAACACCGAGGTTCGTGCTTCTGCCGTCAGGGCAGAACGTTGCGAATTTCTCGCTGGCGACGACCGAGCGGTTTACCGACCGTAGCGGAGTCAGGCAGCAGCGTACCGATTTGGCATCGAATCGTGGCGCTCGGAAAGTTGGCGGAAACTTGCGAGCGGTTTCTCAGCAAAGGTCGACAAGTATACATCGAAGGCCGGTTTACCACCCGCCAGTACGAAGCCAAAGACGGATCGGGCAAGCGCTATCGGACCGAAATCATGGCGCACCAACTCCGCCTGCTCGGCAAGCGCGCCGACGCGCCCACGGCCGAAGCTTCTGGCGAGATTTGATTCTGGTTCCGGCCGACAACGGGAAGACCACGAAACGTCGTCTTCGGCTAGCTAACCGGTCAGGGCGACTTTCGACGGCTTGATTGCTAGTTGCTGCGGTTTACGAGGTTGCTCAGGTTTTCCACCATCGCGATCATCTTCTCAATCTGATCGTCAAGGCCCCGCCGTTCAGGTTCGGGGACCTCGCCGTAGGCGCGCAGGTATTTTGAGGTTGCTTCCGTAAGGTCGATCGAAAGAAGCGACAGCTTTGCATTGAATCGCCGTCGATTCGAGATGACTTGCGGTTCGAGATGATAGAAACCCCGAACGACCCTGATCTCTTCGCGCAACCGCCGGGCGTCGGAAAGGATTTCCGGCCACGCGGTTGGTGGCACATCTTGCTCGAAAGTAGTCATGATAAGCTCAGTTGGATCGACCAATGAGGTTGTGACCTCCTGCAGAGCGTCTTCGAGCAGCCGCATCGTAACCGACAAGCGCCTAAGGTGAGATTCAGTCATTGTTCGTCCGACCTTGGAAAATCTTATGTTTCATCTATGCCGCCACGAACAGTTTCTCGAACCGTCTCGCTAGGATCCTCCAGTGCGAGCTTCACCGCGGTTTTCTCCCAAACTCCACCGGCGATTATCAACGCCTCTACGGCGCACGCGCGAACGAGAAAGGATTTGTGACGGACGGCGCGCACTAACGCGGTGAGCGCATTCACGCCACCAATCTTTCCTAGAGCGACAACCGCCTCCTGCACAAGAAATGGGTCTGGCTCCGTGTCGATTAACTGAATCAGCTGATTAACCGCCTCGGCAAGATGTTTTTCGCCGAGCAAGAAAATTGCCCGACGGCGGGTGTCGGCAAGCGGATGGGCAAGCGCCATCCGAACTTTTGTCGCGTAGTCGTGCGCGTCCAGATTCTGCGTCGCGCCACATCGCCAGCAGGATTCGGCCTCGGCGTCAATCTCCGCGAAGCAATTGATGCAGAAGAAAGTCATACTGCAAGGAAAAGTAGCGCCGAGCCGATCGCGCTCATCGCGGCGCCATAGCTAAAGGCCAGTTCCGCCGACACGCTGGTCCAAAGAGATCCGACGACGACGCTCGATACCAGGTCACCTATGCCGTTGGTACCCGCAAGAATCCCGAAACCCGTGCCCCTGACATCAGGAGGTAAGAGATCGGTGGCGACCGCCGACTCAAGCGTCTCTTGAGCGGCCATCACGGTGCCCTCCAGAATAAACAGAATCACCAGTGGCGTGAGACTGGTCGGTCCCACGGCGAACCCGATGGTAGCGATCACGTCAACCACGTACCACGCGGCTAGTATGTATCTACGCTGATGGTGATCGCCGAGCACACCGATCGGATACGAGAATACCGCGTGCGCGACGTTGTGCACCACGTAAAGACCCACCGCGATACTCATTGCCTTGGCCGATGACCCCAACAAATCGGCGGCGCGCAGCACCAGCATACTGTGCGCGAAGTCGCCCGCTCCGAATACTCCAACCGCGGCCAAAAAGCGGCGGAACGCCGGCGGCGTCGCGGCCTTCCATCCACCAAATCTGCGCGTCTGTTCAGGCTCGTCTTGCTTTGGCTCGCGCACGAAAAAAAAGAACGCGGCGGCCGACAGCACGCCCGGAATCAGGCTGATGATGAATATGCGGCGAAACCCCACGCGATGGAGCAGAAACAGGGCAAGCAATGGTCCCAGTATCGCCCCGAGCGTATCGAACGACCGATGGAATCCGAAGGCCGTTCCAACTCTCGCTGGCGGAACCGACTCGACCAACAAGTTATCGCGGCAAGGCCCGCGCGTCCCCCGCGCCATCCAGCCGATCGTCCGGGCGACCAACAGTTCGATCCACGTTTGCGCAAGCGCGAACGATCCTGTCGCGAGCCCGGTGATCAGATAACCGAGGCTCGCGACTCTTTGCCGCAATCCGGGGTAATCCGCGATTCTACCACCCCCCAATTTTGCGAAGGTTGAAGCGCCGTCCGAAACCCCCTCGATCATACCTAGCGCCGCCGCCGACGCGCCAATCGTCACGATAAAAAGCGGCAGGATCGCAGTCGCCATCTCATGGCCGAAGTCCGACAGCAAGCTAGCGAAACCCATGCCAATGATGTTGCGATTTAGCCATCGCTGAGGAGGAACAGGCGTGCCTGCTCGCTCTTGTTTCTGAGGTTCAGGTCTGCCATCCATATCGTTTTCGCGCCCCTCGGATGCGTTCTATACGAGCACTTAGATTTCTTCAGCTTAACCTTCCAGTCACGTCAGATTCGGTCTTCGGTTATCCAGTTGGCGGTTACTCTTCGGTCTCCCACGAGCCGGTTTAAGCCCGTCCTGTGCGCATTGCGTTCCTCCTTGCTAGTCAGTCCTCGCCGAACTGCGTCAAACTTGAGCGCAAATCGGGTCATCGCCTCAGCCGCACGCTCGAGAGAAACGCCGGTTGCCAGCACCAACGCGCGTGCGACGCTCAAGTCTGGATTGGCTTTCAGCGCGAGTGACAGATGCGGTACACATAGCGCCGCACGATTGGACCGCGAGTGCGCAGCGCTCAAGTCCCGCGAAAGCAACTCGGCGATAACATCGAGCTCGGTGCGACGTACGATATCGCAGATATGGCATCGGCCCGGCGATGGCACCAGTATTCGAGCTCGGCGCTCTATGCCCGCGGTTGAATCAAACGACATTGCCAATAGCTTTAGTTCCCGCCCCTGTGACGCCAAGAGCGCGGGATATGCGCGACAAATTCCCGAGGGCGAAGTCACGCACTCGTACATCCAGGTATGGAAGGAACAAAACCCCCCTTTCCCGGCATGTTCCTGCTGGGCGGATTCGCTCGCGCTCAACTCGTATTGACGCTTGCTGAGATAGTCGAAAATCTTTCGGCTTACACACTCGCAAATCGGACAACTGCGGCGCGCGTCCTCAACTGCCAACGCCTCGTTTGCTGGGCGGTGTTCATCGACTGCGTCGTTCGTGGATTTGTTCCGCTCCGCGTCGGGCGTAACCAATTCTTTCCGAAGATCTGTCGCTCGCTCAAGAAGGAGATCGAAAGATTCAATTTGTGGAAACTGAGTATTGACCAGGCGCTTAAGGCGGGTGGCGCACGCGTTGATTCGCTCTTCGATTTCGCGATCCATTTGCACTATGAAATCGTCGGCTGCGAGCCCGACTATCGACTCGGCCTCAATCCGATAGCACGACAATAGTTCCGCGACTGTCTTACCGAACCAGGCGTCGATTGCCGCGCCCGTCCACTGAAGCGGCACAAGGAAGATCCGGCAAGGAAGACGTCCCCGCCACTTCAATTCCGGGAATCGCGCCACTGAAACGGTGCTCCTCAGTGATTCCAGGTCCCCGCTGGACGGATCGGCGCCTGCGTCAGCGTCGCGTAGCAACCGCACGGCCTGCAACCATGCTTCCGACGGGAGCCTCTTCAGCTCGTCCAGTAGTAAGCGCTCGGTTCGCCCGACCTCCGTCTCAATTGGCGCACTGAGCGCGCCAATGCGTTTGGTCATGTCCCGGGCGCAGAAGCCAGATACTTCAAGCATCGTTTTGGCGACGTGCGATGCATCAAAAAGGTGATGCCTTTGCGCGATCCTCGCGCCAAACTTGCCGATCACTTGAGCCTTTAGCTCTGTAAATATGGCATCGATCCGACTGCTAAGACATCCATTTATCGTTTTGCCGACAGAAGCGCGGATCCGCGTGACCAGTTCTTTTCTCCGCGCATGAACGGATTCGATAGTTTCATCGATCTCCGACAGCGTCGTCCCGGAACGTTCGCGTGCGGAAATTCCAAGTGATGCCTCGATTCGTTGCCGCTGCAAAAGATGGATCAAGCGATCCAGCGTCCGCGTGCAGAGCTGATTCGCTTTCTCGTTGCCAAGGAAACGCAGGAGAGCGCCTTCGAGTTGTGGCAGACCCGATCGCTGGATGGCATCGGCATCGTTCTCGAGTTTACCGCGTAGCGCCTCTCTCGCTGAGACCGCGAAGAGTTCATATCCGCCATCGCCGATTTCACCCGCGAGACGCTCGCGAACGTATTGGAGGACTTCATCTCTTTCGTGAGGCGAGAGCAAATCCTGCTTGTTGATTACAAGGAAAACTTTGCCAATCGTCTGGTGAATCTCTGCGAGAAACTCGATTTCGGCATCTCCAAGCGGAGAGTCAAACCCGGTCACAAAGATCGCGGAGTCTATCTCGGGTAAAAAACGCCGGGTCGTCTCAGTATTTGTGGCGATCGCTCCGACGCCGGGAGTGTCAATAAAATACAGGCCGCGACGCAAGATTTCGACTGGCAGTCGAATCTCGGCTGAGATAACATGGCGACGATTTCCGGGGTTACCGCTCTCGGTCACATAGTTCGCCAGCGCATCAAGCGCAACTTCCTCGGACACCGACCAGTCTTCGCATCTTATCTGCACGCATTCCCGGTCGCCGTATGCCACGGTAGTAACCACAGAGGTGTGCGGCAACAAACCCGTAGGTAGTCGATCAACGCCGAGGATCGCGTTCATCAAGGTGCTTTTGCCTCGGCTGAATTGCCCCACTATCGCGAGATTGAAATGATCCTCCGCCAAACACGCGAGCAGCAATTGATACCCGTGGACACTCTCCTCGTCTTTGAACTCCCTGCATCGGTGCATCGCCGACTGGGCGATTTTCGCAATCTCAAGTTTGAGATCGTCGTACCAACGCATCGCCTGAGCGTTCAGGCGAGGAGCCACGGTAATATCTGGAACGCGAGGTATCATAGGCCGCCAGCCGCCAGCGACTCGCGCTGAGTATTGGCGCGTGCTACCACGCGCGCGAGTGCCCGCCTTACGCGCAGATTCGCGCCATCCTGGTCGCCGGCATGAGCCGCCAGGGCTTCGTCGACCGCCGTTTTTGCGCTATAAAAATGGCTGATGAGGTAGCCCTCGATCTCGCTGCGAAGAAGCCAGTCGGCTACCTGAAGTAACGCCACCAACCGCGTTGCCGCCGTTTGTCGTTGCGCTTCAGAGCCAAATCCGATGGCGACGCCGCCGGCAATAGCGGCGATATTCTCATTTGGATCGAAAACCAGCGGCTCGAGTCGCCCCCAGAATGTCTGCGCAAGTCCCATTTCCACCAGCAATCTCAGTGCGCTTCGGCGACGGCGTACGCTGGACGGGCTCTCATATTCTGGAGACGGGACTAGCCGGAGAGCGGCTCCGCACAGGGCCGGGCCTGCGATCGCGCCTATTTTTCTCAGCGCCTCTTCCGCTGCGCCGCGGCTGAAATCCTCATCGAGAGCGTCGATCAGTATCGGCAAGATATCCGCTCGTCGGAGTTCGCCGAGAACTTCAATCACGCCTGCCAGCGGGCGCCGGCGCGCAAGCTCGATCAAGATTTCGTACTCATGGTCCGATCTCACCGTCCGAAGCGCTCGCGCAGTGGCATTGATCGCCGCCTCCTCTCCGAGTCGCTCGACCGGATCAGAGATCTCGCGATCGAGTTTCAGAAATTCGATCAGAGCGTCGCGCGCTCCGATCCCCACCAGCGCGCGCGCCGCCCAACCTCGCGGTTCAAAGATGCCGCTGGCTTCACGTCTGAAGAGAAATCGTTTTAACGCGGGAACCGCGGCTGGCCCGCAAGCGATCAAATCCAGAACGGTCATTTCGGCGCCACGCAGCGACCTCAGTGCATTCACGAGCAGTTCTATTCGTCGCGACATTGCGGGGTCGGAACTGGCCCCACCGTCCGCAGAACTGATGGTTGGGTTGGTGAAAAGGCTGCTCATGAGACTGATCGCGGAACGCTACCGCTCCTCAGAACCGCCTCCAGGTCCGACTTGATCGCGTCGGCGATCGGAAGAGCGCAAATCTTGGCGACAGTCTGTTCGACGGGATACTCAAGTGCGCAAAGCTCGATTTGACCGTCCTGCCATATTGCGTACCGCGCTCTGGAATCGCCCGCCTTGGACTGTCCCAAGCTTCCCGGATTAATCACGGTTTTGTTCCCAAAGCTTCGCGAAAACGGCAAGTGCGTATGCCCAACAAGCAGAATGTTCGCGCCTGAACTGGCCTCTTCATCGAGCTTCCAGAGAGGCGACTCGGGGGGACGGTACTCGTAGAGCAGATCTGACGGGGTCGCGTGGCACAAGAAGAAAATTTCGCCATCGATCTGCCGACAGGCGCAGGTGGGAAGATCGTGCAGAAACTGCTTATCAGCCGCTGCCAGAACCGACGCCGTATAGTTCCGGGTTGCCTCCGCCATCGCGCGGAACTGCGGAGAGCATCCGCAATCAGCGCCGAATCCCACGGCGTTGTCATGGTTACCCCGGATGACGGTGGACGCGTGCGAGCGCACGAAGTCGATCGTTGCGGCGGGGTCGGGACCATAGTTCACTAAATCGCCCAGCACCCAGAGTTCGTCATAGTCGCGCGGCAACGCCAAGAGAGCTTCGAGGTTTGCGTGCAGGTCGGAGATGATGCAGATTCGCATTTGAATGTTACGCCTCTTCAACGCCGCTCCGGCGCTTTCAGGAGATTGGAATTGCGTCCGCTGTCCTTGGCAAGGAGCCGCGCCCGATCGCTCTCAAGGACTCGCCGCATCGCCTCGCCGGCTACATGGGCGAGCTTGAGTCTGCGATTCTCTTCGGAGAGGACCGCATTTCGGTATCGCAGACTGGCCAACTCGCTTTCGACATCGCCCAGATGAGCCGCGAACTTCTCGTCGTCCCAATGAGTGAACTCGCGCAATGCGGCCTCCTCGAGATGTTTCGACGCGCCAGCGGGCGCTTCTCCCGGAACTGCGGAACCTTCGATATTCCGAATGCCGAGATAGGTGACTGCCTTGCCGATCAGATCGTCGAGTTCGTCACTTCGACGAAGCCGCGCCTGTCCAAGTTCATCGATCAGAGCTTCCAGTTTCCGATATTGCACTTGGGCAAAGTGCTCGGCCGGAACGGTCCGTATGATCTGACCAAAGTGCGCGCGGCAAACGAGGGGTCCGGACTGGATCGCCTTTTCAAAACGGATTCGACCGTCTATGCAGCCGATCATGCGAGCTAATCGATTGATGACGCGCTGGTCCAGTGCGCATACTTCGCACTGCACTGGTCGAACCGGTATCTGGATTGTCGTTCTAATCGCCGCCTGCGTCGCAGCGACGCGTAAGGCGCAATCCGGAATGAGGCGGAGCAGGCTCGACAAGTGGGCACCGCATAGACGGCGGCGTGACTGCCGCTGCCGCTCCGCGATTCGCGCAAGCTTGTCGTGCTCAAGCGCCTGGACGACTGCGCAGAAGGGGCAATCGGTTCCGTTTAGCGCCTGGAGGAAGAGTCGAAAATGTCGATTCCAAAGCCCTAGCAAGCGCATCACCTCCAAGGGTCGCGCGCACTTGCGGGACAGGCCTGAGATTTTGTGGAATCGACTCCTGGCTCAGGCTGCCCGCGACAGGAGTCATTGGCCTCGATGGCGATTCAGGCGGACTCCACCGCCCTGAACTGTTTCCTCTTGAAGTTTAGCGCACTCGAAGCCTCTATAGAAGTCGATTGTAGCAGCATTGCTCCTCGGCAAGTTCGTTCAGCTCGATAGCCTCACGAAGGCGCCCGTTTCTTCCCTCGGTCTCTCAATGTCTACGAGGAAAACCTCGCGATCAGTAAGGCAACGATCAACGCCGACAGCCCGTACACAACATAAGCATTGAGGAATCCGTGATGCATCCGGGCAAAGCCGTTGGCCACCCATAACGCGCCGTCCGCAATTGGGTTTAGTACCAGCCGATCCAGGACATGATTCTCCTGACGCGTTCGCCGAATTGCGGAGCGGAAATGTTCCGCCACGGTCTCCCTGGTGTCTTCGACCGTAGTAGGTCTGAAAATGGAAGCGAAAATCACCCGCACGGGGTTCGAGAAGCCGGTAGCGGTATACGTCATTTCAGGGCGCAGAAGCCTGATGCCGCCGTCCCAGACCGTGCGGCGAGTGACGCGGCGTTCGCGAGCAACGATCAGCCGGACCACGACGAAAGTTACGGCTAACATCAACAAGAGAATCAGCGCTGTGTAAGCGGTCGACATCGCGAAGACCACCGGATTAGCTTTTGCCCCTTGATGCAGGATTACGAGGCCCCTCCCCGGAAGGATGCTCTGTCCGACCTGTGCACCGATCTGACGAAAATCCTCGACGAACTTCGCCGGCAACTCGCCATGGTGCGGACTTGCGTCGAAGAAGGCTGGAACGAGCGCATCCGCCGCGGACGCGTGAGTCATCGGTGCAATTGTGCGGCCAAGCACCGGTATAACGTATGTTGGTGTGACGCCGAGTATCACACACAGCACCGCGAGTATCGCCATTGGCGCAGTGACAGAGATGCGAGCCTCGTGAGTCTGTTTGGCCTGCTCGGAACGTGACATCCCCAGGAAGCCCATCGCAAACGCTTTCACAAAACACGTCACCGCCAGGGCAAAAGTGAGCGCCAATCCGGCGCCGCAAAGCGCGAAGGCTATCTTGACGCTCGTTGAATGCAGCGCCGCGCTGATCAGCAGCGTCTGAAGGGTCAGCCATTCGCTGACGAAGCCATTGAACGGAGGCAGGCCGGCAATCGACAACGCGCCCACGAGGAAGAACAGCGCTGTCCACGGCATCGCCTTTATCAATCCACCCAAGAGATCAAGGTTGCGCGTGTGCGCGTTTTGGTCCACCGAGCCAGCGCCGAAAAACAGAAGCGTCTTATAAAGGGAATGATTTATCATCTGGTAAAAAGCGGTGACGAACGCAATCGCCGCCGCCGAGCGAAAACCCGAAGCAAGAAAGATGAAACCCGCGCCCAACGCCGCCGTGATAATTCCGGCATTCTCGATTGAACTATGCGCCAGAACCGTCTTGAGGTCATTCTGGGTGGTTGCATAGAGAATTCCGAGCAGCGCAGAGACAGTACCGATTATCAGGGCAACCAGTCCCGGGCCAACCATCGAGATTGGGAGCAAATCGATGTTCACGCGGGCGATCCCGTAAAGCCCAAGGTTGAGAGTCGCGCCCGCGAGTACCGGCACGAAAGCGGCCGGCGCCGCGGTATATGCCTGCGGCAGCCAGAAGTTGACGGGCACTAAACCCGCCTTGACTGCGAAACCGAAAAACGAAAGCAGGAAGACCGCCCAACGCGCACTCTCTCCCAGCGCGATACCGCTGAGCCTCAGACAAGAAAAGTCAAGAGCGCCATTATTTGCGAGTATAAGGAACGCGAGAGCAATCGCGATCGTCCCGCCTTCGCCCACAGCCAGCATCACATAGCCAGATCGAGTGTGTTCCGCCTCCTTTTGCTCGTAGTTGACGAGCAGATAAGTGAGAATCGACATCGATTCCCATAACAACAGAAAAGACAGCACGTCCGCCGACAGCGGGATCAGCACGACCGACGCAAAGAGCGCGAAATATGAAGCGCTAAAGGCCCGCAGGCTATAATGGCCCGCGTATTGGTCAAGGATCGCGGCGGCGAAAATCGAAGCCGGAAACATCACCAGTCCGGTAACGAAAATGAAGAGCCCCGAGAGCCGGTCGATAGAGAGGATCAAGGTTCCGAGCGGCTCAATAGTCCAGAGTTCAAGATGGAACAACTGCCCCGCGAACAAGGAGGCGCCGCCAATCCACAAAGCGGCCAGTCCGGCCAGACATCCGATCCATCCGAGCAGAGCAGGCACTCGCCGCTCTGGCGCGAACAGCGGAAGCACGACTCCGCATACGCACAGCACCAGAAACGCCGCCAGCGAGGTGCCGATGCCAATCATCGGACTCCCGCGCCCGGCTTTGAGTCCGTGCTTGGCGAAATGAGCGAAGCGGACGGCTTCCGGCCGACGACAACCAGTAATCCGTGCAAAATCGCCAGCGGTGGTGGCGGGTTGCCGGGCACCTCGACATCAACTGGAACAATGTCCGCCGCCCCCCCGCCGCACACAAAACTCGGACCAAAGATTCCACCCGATAGGGCGCATGCCCCAACAGCCAGGACACGTTTGGGCGTCGGCATCGCGTCGTAGGCTTTGCGCAGAGGAAGGCGCATATGATCCGTCACTGGTCCGACGACCAGCATCACGTCAGCATGACGCGGTGTGGGCGTGAGGAAGAACCCGAGGCGATGCATGTTGTAATAGGGATTATTTAGCTGTTTGACTTCGCTCAGACAGGCGCCGCAATCGCCGGCATCAACCACAAGAATATGGATCGAGTGGCGGAAGGCGGCGCCAAAACCATCCTCGGATCGTTTGTCCGGATCGACGGCGCCAGCCCATTCGTAACCCGATCGCCATTCGAGATGGCCGTTCGTACCGCGAACGCAACGAAAACAATGAACACATTTTCTGTAGTCAACGGCTATACCGGTTTGTTCCCGTGCGAGCGCGCCTGTCGGACAGAGAGCCACGATCGATCGCGCGACGTCTTCGTGAAAACCGCCGCCCACAGGCAATCCAGGTGAGACACCGGCCGCAGTCTCTTCACGACGCGGATACCGACTCGTTCGGATGCCGGTTCTGAGACCCTTGATGAACCACTGGCTCATTGTGACTGCCGTTGCGGCTCTATCGATCGTTCTCCGGCACGGAAACCGCGAAGGTGGCAAGAATTATTGGAAAATCCTGGAAAGCGAACTCTTCGGCCGCGAGTCGGAATCCGTGCCAGTTCGCGAACGAAGGCGTGATGATCCGGTAGCGCTCGATGACGCCTTCGTCGCGAAGGCGAACCCAATGCAAGGCAGCTCCTCGCGGCGCCTCGACCCAACCTAGAGCCGCGCCGGCCTTGTATCGAGCTTCGGGCACCCGCACCGCCCCGCCGGGCATCGCGTCACACGCCCGCACCATCAAGTTTACCGACTGTTCGGCTTCCCTAAAGAGCAGCCGTAGTCGAGCATAGCCGTCACCCTCCGACTCATAGGGAACATCGAAACTGAACTTCTCGTATCCTGAATAGGGATGCGCTTTCCGCAAGTCCCGCGACACACCGGAGGCACGAGCGGTGGGACCGACCATGCCGAATACGGTTGCATCCGATGCGGAAACGAAGCCGCATTCTTCAAGTCGATCAAGAAAGCTGCTCGACACACTGAGCATTCGCTGCAGATCGGTTAGACGTTTCAGCACTTCCCGCGCATCCGCGACGGTCTTTCGCAAGACCGCGTCGTCGAAGTCAATGCTCAATCCGCCAAAAACGTTAAGGCCAAATAGATACCGATGACCGGTTAACGCTCCCGACAACCTCAGCAGATCCTCCTCAAGAATTGCCACTTGGCTCGCGGCAACCGTCAACGCCGTTGATTCGCAGATTCCATGAATCGCGGCGACGTGATCGCGAAAACGCTCCAATTCCGCGAGGAATACTCGAAGCGTTTGAGCCCGATCCGGCACCTGAATGCCACAGATAGTCTCGACCGCACGGCAGACCGCAAGCGAGTGGGCGAATGCTGACGTACCACTCAAACGCTCGGCAATCAGGAGCACATCCGGGGCGGAGCGCCCTTCAGCGATCTTCTCCAGACCGCGATAGGCGTAGAACAGCCGGGGCTTTGCGCGAATCACATCTTCGCCGGCAGTCTCCAGCAGGAAGTGAACCGGCGCGGTCGCAGCCGAATGGATTGGACCAATCGGCATTAGAAAAGCTCCTTCTTCATAAACGATCTGCCGGGGCCGCCAATTGACGTCTGGCTGCCGATGCTCTAACGGCGCGTACGCGTCGAAGCCCTTGCGCATTGGGTTAAGGCCTTCCTGCCAAGCGTCGTCGTGCAGCACAAAATCGCCTAAGCGAGGGTGGCCCTCGAAAGTCAGGCCGAACAAGTCCTCTACCTCGCGCTCATGCCAGTCGGCTGCATAAACCTTGGCGCTTATGCTGGGAACCGTTTCGCAGGTGAGT
>JBOHWH010000145.1:0-6103 GCA_050736695.1 Binataceae bacterium (SeqCode)
GTTCGGTAGTATGGTGGGTGTGGATCCGCAATATCGTTACGATATCGAGGTCGTTCCGACCGGAGCGCGCAGCAGCCGGATCGTCGCGAATCTCGAGACCCAGGATATTTCCGACGCCGACCTGCCCGCATATCTGCCAACTAAGCGGCTCAATCTCTTCGGCAAGTTCGACCAGCTTGCGTCCAGGCTGCCGCCTCCTTCGACGACGCCGCGCGAGGGCGGCGTCAATTTCGCCTTGCTGCCCGGCGAAGACCTGCGCGCTCTCGCGAAGCGAGCGACCGGCAACGAGGACAACTGGCGGCAAATCGCAAAAGACAATGCTCTCACCTCTTCCAGCGATCTGAGCGGCGTCGAGACGATCTGGATCAGTGACGACCTGTTACCCGTTCGCAAGGGGAGTTCTACTGCGCCCTGAGGCTCACTTGCGGGCTGTATGCGGACGCGACCAAGCGCTGCTTACGCGCAGCGCCGCCTCTTGCCGGCCGGACGAAAAACGCACCACGTCGGACAACGGGCGCGCTCGGACCTGCGACTGGATAGTTTCAGTCGCTTACGCTAACAAAATCGGACGGGTCGTACTCGGGACAGAGCCCCGCTGGGCTGACGGCGGCTACCACGGCCAGAAATTGTTCGAAGGTCATCTGCAGGTTGAGGAATCCACCTTGGCAGAAGACCCATCCGTAGTAGTCGAGGATCTCGTCAGGAATCGCGACGGGCAGCCGCGGCATCGTGCTGACGGTCGGGAATGGCCTTGGATCTCCGGGATGAATGGAGTCAAAAAGGCGAGAGCGCGCCACGTCCAAATGGCCGTCAACGATACTGCCTTCCCGCAGCGGGATGACTTTTCCGTGTGCGCTGCGATTCATCGCCATCGTGACCTCCCTCAGAATCCGGACCCCCACGACACCCGGTCTGGCACCCTTCATTCTAAACCAAGCGAAGATTGGGTCAAGCAAAATCGAAGTGTCCTTTTGAGGTCGAAATCCGCTTATCCACAAGCTTTGACTCGCTTTGATTTCTTAATTGATGATACGAATAGCGTACCTTAAATATCTGAAATCATTATGTTTTCGACGTTGCAAGCAATTATTTTGGGTGCCGTCCAGGGACTTACCGAGTTTCTGCCGGTTTCCAGCTCAGCCCATCTGGTGTTAATACCGTGGTTCTTTGGATGGCAGGATCCGGGGCTCGCCTTCGATGTAGCCCTCCATCTGGGGACGTTGGTGGCGCTGCTGGTCTATTACTGGCGCGAATGGGTTGAGATGGTCGCGTCGATTTTCACCGGGGATAAGCCCCGGCGGCGGCTGCTCCTGTTGCTGATCGTCGCGTCGATTCCCGGTGCGCTTATTGGCCTTGCGCTGGAGAAGCAGGCTGAGACTCTTTTCCGGGACCATAAGCTCTGGATCGGCATCGCCTTGGGGACGCTTGGCGTCGCTCTTTGGCTGATAGACGAATATAGGCCTAATAAACGCCCGATCGGCGAGGTTTCTTTCTTCGACGCTATCGCGATCGGACTCAGTCAGGCGCTGGCAATCTTTCCCGGCGTGTCGCGCTCGGGAGCGACGATCACGATGGCGCGGCTACTGGGAATCGAGCGCCAGGATGCGGCCAACTTCTCCTTCCTGATGGCGACACCGATTATCGCGGGCGCGGGTCTGATCGAGGGACGCAAGATTCTGCACGCCGGGATGACGCCGCAAGTCGGATGGGGGTTTATCACGGCGGCGATCTTCGGAGTTATCGCGATTGCGGGACTGGTGCGATTCGTAAAGACGCGCACCTACGTTCCTTTCGCGTGGTACCGCGTCGCAGTTGCGGCGGTGGTGATCGCGGTCGCGATTGCCCGTGCCTGAACTCGCGATGGATCCGAAGTCGCCTACCGTACCGCCGGCCGCATCGGCTCGCACCGAAACGCTCGCCCGCGCGTTCCGAATCGGCGTAGCCCTGGCGATCATCAACACGATTATCGGCGCCACGCAGCCCGCGCTGACGCGATGGGGCGCGATGCATCTGGATCCGCTGCTGTTCTGCACCGGGGCGGTGTTCGTCGCGGCGATATGCGGCGCGATCGCGATGCGTCAGCGGGGCGAGCTCGGCCTGATCTTCGCTCCGCGTTTTCGGATGCGGCTGTTCGCAATGTCGATGGTCGGATCGGTCGCCACCAGCCTGACCCTGACCTTCGGACTGACCCGGATCGACGCAATCGGCGGCACGATACTGCTTCAGAGCGAACCGGTTTACTCGCTGATACTGGCGACGGTTGTAATCGGCGAGCGTCCGTCATGGCGGCAGCTTCTGGCGACGGCGATTATTCTGGTCGGGATCGGCTCGGTCTTCGGCACCAAGGGCGAATTCACTCCTCTATGGGCGGCGGGGCTGGTGTTCTGCACGCCACTGTTCTGGCAAGCCTCGCACGTGATGGGGCTCAAGATGATGCCGCCGCTTACGCCGATCACCGTGACCGCGGGCAGGATGATCTATGCGGCGTTCGCGCTGGTTGCGATGCTATTGATCACGCGGCCTGCCACGCTATCGCAGCTTGCGAGCGTCCCGGCGCTAACCGCGATGATCGCGGCGGGATTTTTCATTTATTTTCTAAGCTCGCTAACCTGGTACGGCGCGATCAACCGGCTGTCGCTGGCGTGGACGACCGCGTTGGTGATTCCGGGAATCCCGGTCCTGTCGATCCTGTTCGCGGTTGTGTTCCTGGGCGAGACTGCCACGCGGCGGGAGATTATCGGCGTGCTGATCGCGATCTCGGGCGTGTTTGCGCTGGTGCTCGGCGCCGACGCGCATCGTAAGCATCATGGGGAGCATCGTGAGGGATACATCGGGGACGCCGAAGTAGCCGAGGCGATTCATCAGCCGCTCGCGTGAAGAGCAATTTGACTATAGCGTCGGCGTGATCTTAAGTGAGCGCATCACCGGGCTCAGCCGGAAGTATAAGACGAGGATCAAGCTCATGGCGCGAATGGTCAGACACGACAAGAATTCCCCCTACGAAGTTCCCGAGGGCACCGAGCTTCCGCTGTACATCTGCGGTTGCGGACTTTCGAAGAACAAGCCGTTCTGCGACGGCACGCACAAAAAGACTCGCGACGAGAATCCCGCCGACACCTACGTGTACGACGACACCGGCCGCACCTGTGTGATCAAGCAGTACTAGCCCGGCGGGGCCGAAACATCCTGAAAACCACATTGGTGGGGCGCGGATCACGCGCGCGGCGATGACGGGTTTGGTGTTCTCAACCCCACCACTGTGCCTGCAAGCAAGCTTTGCATAACCATTCCATGGGCGTGCTTGACGCCACTGGCGAGATTCCTCGCGAAGTGTGCACCGCCGACTGCTCCGCTCCAGGCGAAGTTGGAAAACACTCGCGCTCGGAATGACAATTTAGCGTCGCTTTTTTGTGTCATTCCGAGCGCGAGATGGCGACGGGAATCGCGTCGCGCGTTTCACTCTGGGCGGCAGCTGCCCGCGAGGAATCTCGCCATGGGCAACAGCACACATTCTAAGTGGGGCACGAACTAAGTGGGGCACGAAAACCCTCCTTCAGGCAAGAATCACGAGGCGCGATTTTTTCGGCGCTTCGAGATTGCGTTGGTCAGGCGGGGCAGGACGTCGGCGGAGGGGCCGCGCAGGCTCAAGTCGCATAACGGAGTCAGCTCCGATTCGTAGAGATTCACCTCGAGCATCGCACCGCCGCGCTGCTTTACCTCGAGCGCGAATCCGGCGGCGGGATAAACCGTCGCCGAGGTGCCGGCCACGATCACCAGGTCGGCGCGCGCCGAATGCTCCGCGCATGCGCGCAGCATATCGATCGGAATCGGCTCGCCGAACGAGACCGTGTCGCTCTTCATCAGGCCGCCGCATTCCGGACACTTTGGCGGCAGCTCGGTGAAATCGATCTGCTCGCGGCGAAAGCGCAGAGCGCATTCGAGGCATCGCACAAGCTTCCAGTTGCCGTGAATCTCGGCTATCGCCTTGTGCCCGGCCTGGCGATGCAAGTCGTCGACATTCTGCGTGATCATGAAACGCAGCACGCCCAGGCTCTCGAGTTCGGCCAGAGCGAGATGCCCGCGGTTGGGCGCCGCTTCCGAGAGCGGCTTGTAAAATTCGTCGTTGCGCGAGCTCAGGCGCTCTTCCCAAGCCTTTTTTGGATCGGCGAGAAAACGCTGGAAGCCGTTCATCGGCGGCTCGCCATGCTTGGTCCAAAGTCCTCCCGGGCCGCGAAACGGCGGGATGCCGCTTTCGACTGACATTCCGGCGCCGGTCAGCGCGATCGGATACTCGGCGTCGAGGATCATGCCGGCGGCGCGATCGATTTCCCCGTCGCTGGCTCTTTTCGCTTCGGCTTTTTTCTCATCCGTCAGCTTCACGTCGATTCTCCGGTTGGCGTCAATTCACGATGCACGACACGAACGTGAACGCATAGGCGGCGACTCCAGCCTGCAACGCTTTCAATTCGAGCGCGCCCGCCACTACCGAATCATTCGAAATCAAATTATACATCCGCGGACGATCGACGGTCACGATCGGACGGCCGCTCGCGGTCTTTACATCGTCGCCGAGATTTTCACCGGGACCCGCGACGATCTCGACCTGCGCCACCGCGCCGGCCGGCGGCGCCATCACCAGGTTCACGTCTTTCGAGGTGTAGCGCAGCCGAATCGTCGCGCCCGGAGCCTCGGCGCGGGCCGACTCCTGCTCAACGCGCCATCGCCCGCCGAGGTAGGAGATTCCTTCCGCGTGGCGGCCCGGATCGACGTAGTCGTTAGGACGGTCGCGCACGGCTCCCGCGGGATTTCCAAACTCGCCGCGCGCGTGGCCGAGATAGAGCTCGGGAGTGACGCGGTAGCATACCGCGCCGGGCTGGTCAGAATCGCGAACCGGATCCATCGGGGGCGGCAGGCTGAGCGCGGGATTCATTTCGCGCAGCGCGTTTTGAATAGCAACTTCGGTTTCCAGATAACCGCCTTCGCCGAAATGGTAATACTTGATGCGGCCCTTTGAATCGACGAGATACTTCGCGGGCCAGAAGCGATTCGAATAGGCGCGCCAGATCGCGTAGTCGTTGTCGAGCACGATTGGGTAGTCCAGCCCGAACTCCGCGATCGCATCTTTGACGTGCGAACCTTCGCGCGCAAAACTGAATTCGGGCGCGTGCGCGCCGACGGCGACGAGACCGTCTTTCCGATAGCGGCGGCTCCATCCCTGGACATAAGGCAGCGTGCGGATGCAATTGACGCAGGTGTATTCCCAGAAATCGATCAGCACGACAGCCTTCTCGCGCAGCGCTTTGATCGATACCGGGCCGCCCTGAACCCAGATGCCGCCGTCGAGCTCCGGCGCGTAAATCGTCTCGGAAAGAATAGGCATCAGTCCCCTCAATCGCCCCCAATTCGCAAAAGCGTAGCACAGGCCGCGCGCCGCGATGAAGCACGAAACGCACGCCGCGGCGTGATTGACGGGCGCCGCGAACGCGCGCTAGTGACGGTCGCATCGGTAGCGCGGAAAAGATTCAGATCGTCGCGGCCGAATCGGCTGAGCAACTCGCCGCCGCCTATGCGATTCGGCGGCGCGTGTTTATCGAAGAGCAGCGGGTGCCCGAAGAGATCGAGCTCGACGCCGATGACGCGCGCGCGTTCCACGCGATCGCGCTGCGCGGTGGTCAGGCGGTAGGATGCGGCCGCTACGTCGAGCACGGGGCGGACGAGATCAAGATCGGCAGGATGGCGGTGCTACGCGAGTTGCGCGGCACGGGAATCGGGCGCGAGGTTTTGGAGTTCCTGATGAGTGCCGCACGCGAGCGCGGTTATCGGCGCGCGATCCTGCACGCGCAACTAACGGCCGAAGGATTTTACTTGAGGCAGGGCTTTCAGCCGGCCGGCGAGATTTTCGAAGAAGCCGGAATAGCGCATCGCGAGATGCTCCGCGAGTTGTGAACGGACGATCGGGAGGCGCCACTGACACGGGGCGACGCGCGCGGCGATTGCTCCTTTTTACAATCGCCGTGACGTGCGGGACCCGCCGCAATCGCGTGCGCGCGCGTCCGCGCCGGATCGCCATGATTTGCGGTGGGCGCGTGAAAAACAATGGTGG
>JBOHWH010000146.1:0-11895 GCA_050736695.1 Binataceae bacterium (SeqCode)
CTTTGTTTTTCCCTCGGGATACTGCTCGCCGGCATATGGCCCAGATAGTCCGCGCACAGGCCCGCATCCGTCCTTGCTCCGATAGTCGGCGTTGGATAAGTTTTCGATCTTAACCTTCGAGTCGAGAGTGCATCTACGATGTTGATTCAAGCGACGCAACTGCGCGCCGGGATGGTGATCGAGTACAACAAGGATCTGTGGCGCGTGATGACCATCACCCACATCACGCCGGGCAACTGGCGCGGGATGGTCCAGACCAAGCTGCGCAATATCAAAACCGGATCCCAGACCGAGAACCGCTTCCGCTCTGAAGACCGCGTCGAGCGCATCATCCTGTCCCAGCTCAAGATGCAGTTCCTCTATCAGGACGGCGACGACTACCATTTCATGAACACCGAGACCTACGATCAGATCACGATCCCGAAGGAGCTGATCGAAGACGTGGCCGGCTTTCTTACCCCCAACCTGGAAGTTGAAGTCGAGTTCCACGAGACCACGCCGCTCAACGTCACTCTGCCAAAGACGGTCACGCTCAAGGTGATCGAGACCGACCCGGGAAATCGCAATGCCGCCGTCACCAATACGCTCAAGAACGCAACGCTCGAAACCGGGATGGTAATTTTAGTACCGCACTTCGTAAACGAAGGCGACACCATCACGATCAACACCGAAACCAACGAATACCTGTCCCGCACCAAGTAGGAAGCTGCCAGCCGACCGCGGCTCAAGCAAAGCCGTGAACCGGTTTCAACATCAGGTCCGGGCAAAGCGCGCGCCGCGTCCCGTGCCGCAAGCGCTGCACTTCGGGCCGAATCAATACATCGCGCAAACCCAGCCCGGCTTCGAGACGATCGCCACGAGCGAGATCCTCGCGCGCGTGCGGCACGCTCGCGAGGTCGGGCAGCGCATTGTGCCGGAGCGCTGCGGGATGGCGATCTTCTCCGCGCCGAATCCCGCGGCTCTCGTGCCGCTGCGATGCGCCGAAGACATTTTCGCGCTGGTCGGCTACCGCGCCGGCCGTGATCCTGAAGCGGTCACTCCCGATCGGATTCGCGCCGCTGCGCGCGAGGCTCCACTGGTCGAGACTGGCGTGCTCGCTCGTGTGCTCTTCGACCCGAAGGCACGGGGCGGACGGCGCCTGCGCTACCGCGTGGTCGCGCGTCAGGCCGGAGAGCATGAGTTTCGCCGCGTCGATGTGCAGCATGCCGTGGAACGCGGAATCGCCGAACGCCCCGATCACACATGGCGCCTCGATGACAATGAAGCCGATGTCGAATTCTGGGCCACGATGTTCGAGTCCGAACTGCTCCTGGCGGTTCGGCTTTCGAGCGAAGCGATGCGCCATCGCGACTACAAAGTCGCGCATCGCCCCGCGTCGCTGCGACCGGCCGCGGCGGCGGCGCTCGGATGGCTCTCCGGAGTGGAGGAGCGCGATGTCGTCCTCGATCCATTTTGCGGCGCCGGCACGATTTTGATCGAACGCGCGCATCTGGGTCGCTACGCGCAGCTCGTCGGCAGCGACCTCGACGCCGAAGCGCTGGCCGCCGCGCGCCTCAACGCCGGTCCGCGCTACAAACCGATCCGGCTCGAAGGATGGGACGCCGCCGCGCTGCCGCTCGGCGACGCGAGCGTGACCAAAATCGTCACCAATCTTCCGTGGGGAATCCGTTACGGATCGCACGGCGAGAATCGCAAACTCTATCCCGCATGGATCGCCGAGTTCAACCGCGTGCTCGCTCCGGGCGGCCGGATGGTTCTGCTCTCAGCCGAGTGGACTCTGATGCGCGAGCTGGCCGCGCGCCGCCGTATCCGAATCGAGAAAGCGATCCCCGTCGCGATTCTCGGCGCGCGCGCGTCGATCTATATTTGCGCAAAGGCGTGAGCATCAAAATGGATTACGACAAGACGACGATGCCGGCCACGTACGACGCGGGCCGCGGCTATCCTCCGGAGGTGCTTGCGTATTGGCTCGACGTGATCTCGCGATGGGTTCCCAAGAACGCCGTCTACGACATTCTCGATCTGGGTTGCGGCACCGGCCGCTTCTCCGCGGCGCTCGCGAATCATTTTGACGCGCGCGTGATCGCGATCGATCCATCGGAAAAGATGCTCGCAGAGGCTCGGAAGAAGGCGAGCGCGCGCGTTCGCTTCGAGCAGGCTTCGGGCGAAGAGCTGCCGCTTCCCGATGCATCGGTCGATCTGGTTTTCATGTCGATGGTCTTTCATCACTTCGAGCATCCAAACCGCGCCGTCAAGGAATGCCGCCGGGTGCTGCGACCGAACGGCACAGTCTGCCTGCGAGGGGGGACAGCCGAGCGCAGCGGCGCGTATGCATACGTGCCGTTCTTCGCGAGGACGCGAGAGATCTTGAACGGCACGCTGCAATCGCAGGGATTCATCGAATCGATTTTCGCCACCGCCGGTTTTCAGCTCGTCGCGCACGAACTAATTCCCAGCCAGGCGGCCGACAACTGGAATGCGTACGTAGAGAAACTTGCTCATCGCGCGGATTCGATTCTGATCCAACTCTCCGACCATGAATTCGAACAAGGCCTCGCAGCCCTTCGCAGACATGCGCCCACTCGTCCACCGGACGAACCGGTAATCGAGCCGGTAGACTTCTTCGTCTTCCGACCCACGTGAGTCGTGTTTCTCGAGCGGCGGAAATCACTGCCGCAGGATATGAGCACACGCATCGACGAGCGTGCTGAGCATCGCCGTGGATCATTTGCGCGAAGCCTCACGGAGTGAGGACTGTGTTGTCGATCAGGCGGGTCCTGCCGACGCGGGCTGCGATTGCGAGGAGCAACGGCGCGGCAAGCGTGTTCGCTGGTGCGAGGGTGCGCGCGTCGACGGCTTCGACGTACTCGATCTCGACGCCCGGGGTTCGGCGCAGCACTCGCGTCGCGACGGCGACCAGCTCTTCCACGCAGCAGGAGCCGCACTTGAAACGATCACGCGCGGCCCGCAGCGCGAGGCTGAGCGCGAGTGCGCGTTCGCGTTCTTCGGGCGACAGGTAGGCGTTGCGCGAGCTCATCGCGAGGCCGTCTTTTTCGCGCACGATCGGGACCGGAACGATCTCGAGGTCGAAATTCAGATCGGTGACCATCCGCTGGATCGCGCGCAGTTGCTGAAAATCCTTTTCGCCGAAAACCGCAAGATGCGGCTTCACGATATTGAACAGCTTCGCGACGATCGTCGTCACTCCCCGAAAATGCCCCGGCCGAAACGGACCGCATAGCCCGCGCGTGACTTGCGTCGCCTCGACCCACGTCTCAGCGTCAGCCGAGTACATCGCGGACGCCTCCGGCGCGAAGACCACATCGACCGGCACCGTTGCGAGCATCGCAAGGTCGCGCTCAAAGTCGCGCGGATAGCGCGCCAGATCCTCGCCCGGGCCAAACTGGGTCGGATTGACGAAGATCGAGGCGACCAGTGCCTCCGAGCGCGCCCGCCCTTCCCGCATCAGCTTTATATGGCCGTCGTGCAGAAAGCCCATCGTCGGCACGAGTGCGATTCGCTCGCCGCGCGCGCGAGTCGCGTCGGCCCACCGGCTCATTTCATCGGGATGATTGATTATCTGCATGGTCAAATCTCATCTCTGATCTTTTGTCTGATTTTCTTGCTTTAATTTTGCTGGCGGCGCGGCGCCGCTTCGGCGTAGCAATGCTCGGGCGCGGGGAACGCGCGCTCGCGAACCTCGCGCACGTAGGCCTGAGTCGCAGCGGATGCTTCTTTCCACAGCGCCGCGAATGGTTTTGCGAAGCGCGGGATGAATGCGTCTCCGAGACCGAGCATGTCGTGCATCACCAGCACTTGGCCATCGAGGTTCGGGCCCGCGCCGATTCCGATTGCGGGGATATGCACGCGCGCGGCGATCTCGCCGCCGAGCGAGGCGGGCACGCCCTCGACTACGATCGCGAACGCGCCTGCCGCCTCGATCGCGAGCGTGTCTTCGATCAAGCGCTCGCGGCATCCGGGCGCGCCGCCGCGCTTGCGTCCCTGCACGCGATGCCCGCCCATCCGATGCACAGATTGCGGAGTCAGACCGACGTGACCCATCACCGGAATATCGATCGCCGTCATGCGCCGAACGGTCTCGGCGATCGCGAGTCCGCCTTCGAGCTTGACCGCCTCGGCGCCGCCTTCCTTGATCAGGCGGCCCGCGTTGCGCAGCGCGTCTTCGGGCGTGACTTGATAAGACAGAAACGGCATGTCGGCGACAAGCAGCGCGCGTTTGCGTGCGCGCGCGACCGCTCGGGTGTGGTAGATGATCTCGTCGATCGTTACGGCAAGGGTGCTGTCCTCGCCTCGCACCGCCATCGCAAGGCTGTCGCCGACCAGCAGGACGTCGACGCCGGCGAGATCGAAGATGCGCGCGAACGGATAGTCATACGCGGTCAGCATCGCGATCGGCCGGCGCGCCGATTTCATCCGCGCAAGATCGGGCACGCGAACTTTTTCTTCGTGCATCGCTTGCTCCCATAAGCGCAGGCGGGGCTGCCGTATTCCGGCAACCCCGCATGGGAGCATCAGTGACCCGATCCGGTTTCTTACGGATCGATCCCGACTAACGCTTACAACCCGTTGGAGTCCCGGTCCGTTAACGGATCCAGGCGCGAGCCCAAGCTGCGTATCTTTTTTTATGTCCGCCGCTTCCGGCGGAGCCGTGCGCCCTTGCGGGCGGTTTTCTTCCGGCCGGCGACGACGTCGTCCGGCGCGTTTCAATAATTCCTCGCCGGGAAACCTATCCTCGACGGGCAGACAAAACACACTTAGTACGAAATTTGATCCGCGGTAAAGAGCTGGTGTCATTCCCGCGCGTGGCTGCCGCGCGAGGAATCCCGGATCTCTTTCTGCTTCTGCCAGTGGTGGCCGGCGGCTCGCCGGCCGATGCGAAGCGTCACCAGTCTCATCGACAGGATTCTTTTGTCAGGCATTTGCTGAATAGGGATTCCTCACGCGCGGCAACCACGCGCGCGGGAATGACACGATCCTTTTGATCACGACACGACTGAACTACCAGGTTGCCAGCGTCGTGCCGATCGGAACGTCAACTTTGAACTGCCGACGATGGCCGTCGCGCACCACGCTTAGGTACACGATCTCGCCCGGCTTGAGATTTCGCATCTGATCCTGAAAATCCAGGAAGTTCGTCACTCGACTGCCATCGACACCGATGATCATGTCGTAGCTCTCGCCGACTTGCGTGTAGTCGAGCAGCGGAACGCCGAGAATCGCGGGCGGGAACACCAACCCCGCGACGATCATCGCGCCCGTCAATGCGTCGTGAACTCCGCGAGCGTAGGCATGCAGCCCCGCGGTCGCGGCGGGACTGCCCTTAACCACCTGGGTGATCAGCAACCCGTCGGCCTCTTCACCCGATTTGAGCGTGCGCCGCGCCTCGCGCAATTGAATTCCTATCGGTGAACTGATCGCGTCTTCTGACAGATACACCTGCATCGAGGACTGACCGAACGACCCGGGCGGCCCCGGCGCCGGGGTATCTTGCTGATGCTGCTCGTAATCGCGGACTTCCGGATTGTTAGCAAAGTTTGCTGAATTCTGATCGTCGTCCGCGGCGGAAGCAGGCGGCGCAGGAGCCGCGGGCGATGCGGTCAGAGCGGGCTCGATCACGTCCGTCGTCGAAGGCGCGGCGTCAGGATCGGGCAGGGTCTTCAGCAAATTCGGCGGAATAAAGCCGACAGGGGTATCGTCCGGATCGGGTTCGCTGGCAGACGAGTCGACCGGATCTTCAGCGGGAGAGGGCTCCGGCGACGCGAGATCGCGAGGCGCGCCCCGGTCAGCCATGTAGGACGTCACTCCTGCGGCAGGAGTGATTGCGGCGGCAGACATCGGCGCCTCGGCGGCGGCGCAGATAGTCGCGTCGCACACGACCGACAGGATCACGACCGCGCACGCAACGCCGGCTATCGGCACACGAAAGATCCGGCGCGCGCGACAGCGTCTAATTAAGGCTCCAGCGCTGCTCATGCTCCGTTACCCGGCCCTCGCTACCGAGCTTTTTGAGATGGGAGCGAACCGAACGAGCCGCGGCCGGATGCAGATATTCCGGCACGTCGGTATAAATTTTCTTGACAATCGTGGTTACCTCGAGCGGGCCTTCGGCCAGCGCCTCCAGGATTTGGCGATCGCGCAACTCGCGATGCGCAATGTACTCGCGAATCTTTTCTTTTGGATTATGAATGACCGGCCCGTGCGCCGGATAGATCGTCTCCAGATCGAGTTCGAGCAGGCGGCGCAGCGAATCCATATACTGCCCCAAGTCGCCGGTATCGTCGGGGATAACGGTGGTTCCGGCGCCCAGTACCACATCGCCGGTGAACAGCGCGCGTTCCTCCACCAGGTAATAGCACAGATGGTCGGGGGCGTGACCGGGAGTATGAATCGCGCGCAGCGTTGCGCCTTCGCCTTCGACGACCGCCCCGGCGCCGATAACCGTGATCGAGTCGGCCGCGACCTTGTCATGCCCCGGCCACGGCATCTTGAGCATCGGGATATCGCCGAAACGCTCGCGCGCATCGGCGACGCCGCCATCGTGATCGGGATGCGCATGCGTGACGACGATTTTATCCAGCTCGTTTGCGTGCGAGAGTTCTGCCATCGCCTCGACCAGCAGGTCCGCCCAGATCGGGACACCCTGCCCCGTGTCGAGCAGTATCGGGCGGCGGCTCGAGCCGACGATATAAGTGTTAGTGCCGGGACCGGTGAAGGGACCCGGATTATGGCCGAGCACGGTTGCAACGCGCGATGAATGGCGCGCGTGATCCGGCAGCTTCATTCCGATCATCGAATCGGTAACGATCCGCACGGGCTTATCCATCAAAGCTCCCTCGACACGCTATCTGTGGTTGCGTTCGAAAATCAGCCGGAGCCCCTTGAGCGTCAGGAACTCGTCCACTTCTTCTATGGTCTCGCTTTCGGCCGCGATCAAGTCCGCCAAGCCGCCGGTGGCGAGCACTCGGGTCTTTTCGCCGCGCTCCTTGCGAATCCGCTGCACCAGGCCGTCAACCAGCGCGGTGTAGCCGAAAATCAGGCCCGACTGGATCGAGCCAATGGTGGTGCGGCCCACAGCCTCGCGCGGACGCACCAACTCGACACGGTAGAGCTTGGCCGCGCGCTCGATCAGCGCGTCCATCGAGACGTCGAGTCCCGGCGCAATCGCGCCGCCGGCATACTCGCCGCGCCCCGTTACATAATCAAACGTGGTCGCGGTGCCGAAATCGACGACGATACAGGCGCTCGCGCATTTGTCGAAAGCGGCTACCGCGTTGACGATCCGGTCGGCGCCGACCTCTTTGGGATTCTCGTACAGTATCGGCATCCCGGTTTTTATTCCCGGCCCGACCATCAGCGGCGCGCATCGGAAGTAGCGCTCCGACAGTTGCTCCATCGCCTGATTGAGCGGGGGCACGACGCATGCGATTGCGACGCCCTCCGGCTTGAAGCCGGGCTCGATTCCCGCACCCAGAAACAGAGTATTCAGAAGCGCGCCATGCTCGTCCGTCGTGCGCTCGGGAACGGTCTGGATACGCCAGTGATGCGTCAGGCGGCCGCCTTCGTAAGTCCCGATAACGGTGTGGCTATTTCCTACATCAAGCGCGATGAGCATGAAGTGACGCTCCGCCGCGGCGCGTTCCGAGTACTGTACCGCGTGCAAATCTGTAGACGAGGATAATAGCGCGTGACTTCAGCGCGCGCGAAACGGCCGCATGCCGCCGCCGGCGTGAAACCGGATCCCAGAGGGCCTCGGGCTGAAGCGCGGCGCAATCATCCACGGACCCGGCCCGAATGGCCGTGCGATCGCAAGCGGCTGAATCGGCCGCAAGACCATCGGAACCGCCGGCACAAAATAACCCGACGGGCCGGCTGGCGCGAGCCTCTCAGCGCCGGTGACATAAACCGGTGCGATAGGAGCTTCAACTATCCCCTGGTTTTCGTAGTCCTGGAGATTGCCCATGCTCGGGTCGCTCGACGCTTCATCGATATTGGACGAATCGGTGGTGGTCGGCTCGGTGCTCGCCTCATCCGCCGGATCGGTGCCGTCGGGGACCTCGATTGCAGAGGAAGTCCAGGAGGTAGACGCGGTCGCGGCGGACGAACCGGCGGAATCGCCGGTGTCGGTATCACAGGTCATTACGGGGCCGTCCGGAACGCAGGCCTGCGGAATTTCGAGCACCTGTTCCGCAGGCTCCCAGTCAGTCGGGATAGCGTCTTCGGCGCACGCGGGTCGCGCGGCGAGTGCGATCAGGATTGCGCCGCATCCGGCCAGAGCGGCAGTACGTAGATATCTACGAAGCGATCTTCGAACGATACTTTGGGGAACGATTCTTTCGCGAACGAATCTAGCGGGAACGAATCTTCGGGCGGATTTTCTATAGTCACCCACCGGCCTTCCCATCCACGCGCGCGCTCGCGCGGGTTTTCGTAACGCAAAGGCTACCACTGCGCTTGCGCCTCGCCAAGCCGCGTTTCTGGCGATGCATCCGGCGCCGGCCTGAAATCCGGGTTTGCAGGCGCGCGCAGTCTGGATAAGATTGCCGATTATGCCAGAAGCAAAAGTCGCTCTTGTCACTGGCGCGGGCCGGGGAATCGGCCGCGACATCGCTCTTGCTCTCGCGCGTGAGGGCTACGCGTGCGGACTGATCGCGCGCACGAAATCGCAACTCGACGAAACCGCGGAGATGATCCGCAAGGCCGGAGGCAAGGCGATCGTCACTCCGACCGACGTCTCCAGGCGCGAGCAGGTGCTCGCCGCGGTCGAGACGACCGAGCGCGAGCTCGGCCCGATCGCGGTGCTGATCAACAATGCAGGCGCGTACCTTAAAAAGCCGCTGCTGGAAATCACAGAAGAAGATTTCGACTTCCAGCTCAAGGTCAACACCTACGGACCGTTCTTCTGCACGCAGGCGGTGGTGGGCAAGATGACCGAGCGCGGACACGGGACGATCATCTTCGTGCTCGGCTCCGAGACTCGCGGCGGCCCGGGGCAGTACTCGGCTTACACGGCGTCCAAGGTCGCGCAGCGCGCGATCGCGGAATCGGTGGCGTACGAATTTATGCATCGCGGAATTCACGCCGCGGCGCTCGACGTCGATGGCGCGGTGGACAGCGCACGGGTGCGCGAGGCGATGCCGGAAACCGATCCGGCGCATTTCGTGGCGCCCGCGCAAATCTGCGCCGAGATCGTTCACCTGATCAATCAGCCGAAAAGCTCGTGGACCTTTCAGGTGGATCTGCGCTCGTACGTGCAATGGCGCCCGCGCGTCGCCGCGAAGAAAAAAGCGTAAGCCGGCCGCTCGCGCGCGAAAGTAAATCTTCCGCGGCTGGTGGAGTCATCGCGCAGGAAAATATAGTGTCGCCCTTGATGCTCGCGTTCGCGCGCGCGATTACCGCACAGTCGGGGTGTGGCGCAGACTGGTAGCGCACTCGCTTGGGGTGCGAGTGGTCGCCGGTTCAAATCCGGCCACCCCGACCACTTCTAGCCTCTCGAAATCGTTGCATGATCAGGACTGTCTAGCTGGCTTCTTGGAAAGATCGGATGGATTTGGCGAACACCGCTCCGCTTGGAATTGCGCTGCTTGGGCTTGCGCTTGGGATGCGCCACGCGACCGACCCTGATCATGTCGTCGCTGTGACTACGATTGTCGCCGGTGAGCGCCGAATCACGGCCGCTTCGACGATCGGCCTGGTATGGGGATTCGGGCATACACTGACCGTGCTGGCGGTTGGCGTCGCGATAATTCTGTTCAAGATCAGCATCCCGGCGCGGCTCGGCCTTGCGATGGAATTCGCGGTCGCGATCGTGCTGATCCTTCTGGGAGTGCGCGCCGCGACCGAGGTTTTAGCGCCGCTCTCCCGCAGGCTCCACGCACCTGCGCCCAAGCGCGACACGGACCTGCTCGTGCATTCGCATCGGCATAGCCACGGCGCGCATACGCACGCACATCCCCACGTTCACGGCGATGTATCATCCTCCGCCGACCAGCATGATCATCTGGCGGCGGCGACGCCGTTCGCCGTGCGGCGTCCTTTCTTTCGCGCGTTCGGAGTCGGACTGGTCCACGGCCTTGCGGGCAGCGCCGCGATCGCGCTGCTGGTGCTGAGCGCGATTCCCGATCCGCGATGGGCGGTCATCTATCTGATCGTGTTCGGTATCGGCACGATGGCCGGGATGGTGCTGATCACGACCGCGATCGGATTGCCATACGCATACGCGGCCCGGCGCACCGCGCGAACCCATCGCGTGATCGCGATCGGCTCGGGCCTGCTAAGCTTTGGCTTCGGCCTGTTTCTGGCCTATCAGATTGGAATCGTGGACGGGCTATTTCGCGCCTCGGTGCATTGGACTCCGCGCTGAGAAAGGGAGAACGGTCGTGAGCATCGGCCTGCTTGCAATTGTTGTCGGCGCTTCGGCAATTGTCCTGCGCCTGGGGTACGACCTTCATTCGCGTCAGGCAGCGGCCATCAAGGCCACCACGCAGTTAACGCGAGTGTCCGCTCTATTCGATCAGACGCATGCGTTCCTTGCCGAGATCGAGCGAACAGGCGCGCTCCCGGTGCTCGCGACGCCTGATTTGCATCTGCAAGCGGATGAGTTCGCGATCCTGCGGGAGGCACCCGCCGATCTGTACAGCTTCAAGACGCGTTATGCAGCCGTCAACGCGAGAACTTCCAGAGCATTCGCCGGAATCAATTTTTATCCGGACGCCTGGCAATCCGAATCCGCCATTGATTTGACCGCGCGCGCGACCGGTGACTTCTGCCTGACCAATGCGAGGCTGTTGTTCGTAAGCCGTGACCGAGTCGTCTCCATTCCCTGGCGCAATCTGATCGCGATCGCGCAGGTCCTCGATTCGATGCGGGTCGCTACGGACTTGTCCGACTTTCCATTCGTGTTCGCGGTCCGAAATACGCTGCTCTGGGCGATGATGATCCGATGGATCAGCTCAGCCGAGTTCAAGACGCCCGCGCTTGCCGCGGGCACGCGGCTGATTCTGAGCCGCGAGGGTAGCCGCGATCTTAACGACCTCGAATTGGCCATCGGCCTGACGGTCAGTACCGAGGACGAGCAGCGCGCCGATTGAGCGCGCGCGAAAGGCGGTCGTCAATCCGTCGCGCGCGTCAGATCCACCACCTCGGAGCGCGATTCGATCGTCGCGGTTTTGCCGTCGGGCGCGATATGCAGAAAATCGATATCGGCGCTGGTGTCGCCCTTGCGCGGCTGCAGGATCCGGACGTCGGCCGCGCCGCTTTCGAGTTCCTGGACGCTGTAATCGATATTGGTCTCGACGCGATCCTGGGAGCCGCCGGTTATGATGATCGAGTTCTTGCGGAATTCGATCGTGGTCGCGCCGGTCGAGCTTCGGATATTATGGCTAAGTTCGTCCACGTCCGAGGAAACGATCTCCTTCTCGCGCTTGCCGATGTTCCACTTCCCCAGCGCCGGATTGTGCCCGCATCCCGCCAGCGCGAAAGCCACGAATGTGGCTATCGGCAACCATCTGCTTCCAGCCAATTTGCCTCGAACGTTGGCGCACCGCTTACTGCACGTCCCCATCGTCATCGCCTAGCCCTCCAGCCGAGATGAAACAATACCGCACGTATCCAAAGCAATAGCAGAGCGCACAGACGATGTGGGTGCCACCACTGCCTCGGAAGACCAAGACGCTCGAGAGCGGTCCTACGGTCGCCGCCCAATCTGAAACGAGGACACCATTATTCCGAGACGCTCGCGTTCGACTAGCTCGCAGTTATTCTTGGTGGCTAGTGCCTTAGCGCTTTTCGTGAAATGGCTATTCGTGACGACCATCGACGCGTCACAACCATAGTAACGAACTGCTGCTACCGCCTCTTGGACCGCGAAATTTCCTA
>JBOHWH010000147.1:0-2606 GCA_050736695.1 Binataceae bacterium (SeqCode)
GGCAATGGAGGTAACGGCGGCAACGGTTGTAACGGCGGTGGGTCCACAAGCGGACTGACGATCGGTGAGGCGGCCGCTAGAGCGAAAGCCGGCGTTCCGGAAACGGACGTTCGCACAACCTGGATTCTGTTTGGCGATCCGGCGATGCGGCTGAAACAGTAGCGCAAGCCGATTGCAAAGTGGACCGATGTTGGGGAGTTAATAGAACACCAAAACTTTGCTAAGGGGCTGCGCAAAAATAATTTGGCATTTTGGTGGTCAGTCGGGCGGGAGTGTGTAGTTCCAAGCGGGAAGCTCCGACTGGTTGGATATTGGGATCTGGTTGAATACGCGGTCTGGGATCTTCTTGCCTTTGGTGTAAGAGCGTTCGTTGATGAGCGCTGTGACTTGGAGACCGGGTTGGGTAGTCGTGCCTTGAATGCATTTGGTCATGATTTCGAGAGATCGGAGCGGATGGCCGGCCCACTCGGTAGTGATGAAACTGAACAACCGATGCTCTATCGGATTCCACTTTGAGGCTCCAGGAGGGTAGTGGCAGACAGTAACAGTGAGGCCGTGGCCTCGAGCGATTTTATGGTACAAGTCATATTTCCAAACCCGCGGTCGGTAGCCATTGCTGCCTCCACTGTCGCACAACAGCAGGATTCTCTTCATGGCGGGATAGTTAGCCCAGCCGAATTTGGAAATCCAGGTATCCAGACAATCCACTGCGAACTCCGGGGTATCGGCGGATAGGCCGATGATGATCGTGCCGCGATTAGGAATCGGCTCGTAGAGGCCGTAGGGAGAGGCGATGGCTGAAGCCTGAGTGCGGAAATCGTGCTGATTGACCTCTTCGGGCTCCTTACTCCAGGCGCGTCCCAGGTTTCTGAAGTTGCCGATCAGTTCCTTTCTTCTTCGTGTCCATGCTCAGGATTGGGTTCCCAGCATCTTCAAACTCTTTCCTGACGTCGGCGATAAGCTCGAATTGGCGGTTGCGATCCGGGTGTTGGGTCTCGGCGATGGTTTTGCGGTTGACTCGAAGCGAGTATTTCTGATATTTGAGCAGCTTGCCCACGGTGTTGGGGCACACCGATACTCCATTATCGCTCATCTCCCGGCTGATCGATCTCGTGTCTTTTCGGGTCCACTTCTTATCTGTCATAGCATCACCAGCCGTGTCCGCTTTCATCAGCTCAGCCAACAGCGCTATCACGTCCTCTTTTTTTTAACCGAAGGACGACCGCCTCCCACTTCCCGAATACGATCGGTAGTAATGTCGCCCGCCTGCAACTGGCGGCGCCCCAACGCGATTGTTTTTACGTTCACCCCTGTAATCCGGGATATCTTCGCGTCTCCCCCATGACCAAGTCTCATCGACTCGAGTCCCAAATAGAGACGGCGCTGCTTTTCGTTGAGCGCCGACAGCAGCACGCGCATGCTCTCGGTCATCTCCTCGGGTATCTTGATGGCCGCCGACTCGCGCTCGTAGTGCCTCTTTTGAATCGCATCGTAACGCTTCTTCAACTGGTCGCCGCCCTCCGTGGGTGACACATATAGATACTGGCTCGCTTGCTGCTCTCGCTCCAACTGCTTGGTCGCATACAACCGAGCCAGCGCGTTGTGTACCCGGACTTGCAATAGCTCCTCCAACTCCGAGGCGAAGTAACCCTCCTTGGAATGCTCCACCAGATGGACGATCGTCTCCAACAACGTTCCTTGTCTGGAAAAACGAACACCGCGCAAGCTCCACAAGCCGTTCTGGTCGTATTCGGCGATCCGATTCAGGGTTTGATATCGGCCGCCATGCGAATAACTGGCGCGTCCCCCTATTTGAGCAAGTTTTCGGAACACCGTGATTCTTGATGGCCTCCCCAATGCCTCCGCGATTCTATCAAGAGTCATTATTCGTTCTCTCTCCAGTAACTCAATCAGTCTCTTTGGGTTGTATTCCTCTCGCCGCATTATGACACCTCAGGGCATTGAAACTAGTAGCTCTGCCTAATAGGGTCATAACTACCCCCTGACCATCAACCTAAGCTATAACGAGTCTTCGCAGTATCATTTCGTAGAATGCCAAACTGGACGCTTATGCCATAACGATACTGTCGTGCATTGCATCTACCTATTTATTTATGCGCAGCCGCTTAGCGGCCTTCGGCCAGGATCTCGCGGCACCTTGCGATTGCTGCAACCGCCTCGGGCACGCCGAGCCGCTCCGCTTCCGCAAAGCACGCCAATGCATCGCGAAGGCGGGCCAATTTTGCTAAGGCTGCCCCCTTGTTGTACCACGCCTGTTCAAAGCGGGGGCTGATGCTGATCGCGCGGTCATAGGATACAATCGCATCCCCAAACCGGCCCAAGGCAGCCAGCGAGTTTCCCTTGCTGTACCAAGCCTGCTCATCGCGCGGATTGTCGTCGAGCAAACGGTCATAGCACACAATGGCCTCGTGACCCCTACCTAACGCATTAAGAGAGACGCCCCGGTTCGACAACGCGTCCTCAAACCGGGGCTTAATGGCGAGCGCCCGGTCGTAGCACGCTATCGCGTCGTCGAACCGGCCCAACTCGGCAAGCGAGACGCCCTTATTTGACCACGCCTGTTCAAACCGGGGGTTAATGTGGAT
>JBOHWH010000148.1:0-7011 GCA_050736695.1 Binataceae bacterium (SeqCode)
AAATACCCGCTCCCACCGGGAGGTGTCACCGACACACGGGCGGCGCGGCGCGATGCTTGCGTTTTTTGGCAAGCATCGTGACGCGCCGGTGAGGGTGCTTACTCCGTGATGCTCAGCGCGGGGAGTATAGCTCCACTCGTTTCTGATTTGTTCCGCATTGCCGGATGCGGTCGATCCGGAGCTTGATCAATCAATGTCCAGCCGCATTTCATCGCAACCCACTGACGCCCTTACCTACGCGCCGACCGAGGCGAAATATTGGGACCACGCCGGACTCGACAAGGAAGTCGAGCGCGTTTTCGACATCTGCCACGGATGCCGTCTGTGCTGGAATCTGTGTCCATCATTCCCGGCTCTGTTCGATGCCGTCGATCGCAACGACGGCGACGTGCGCGGGATGACCAAAGAGGAAAATCAGCGCGTCGCCGATCTTTGCTACGGATGCAAACTGTGCGAGGTGAAATGCCCGTACAGCCCGCGCGAAGGGCATGCGTTCCAGCTCGATTTCCCGCGCCTGATGCTGCGCGCTAAATCGATCCAGGCAAAAGAGCAGGGCGTTGCGCTGCGCGAGAAAGTTCTCGGCAATCCCGATTTTCTCGGCAAAATCGGAAGCAAGACTCCCAGCATCGCCAACTGGGGATGCCATCAGAAATTCCAGCGCGTGATGATGGAGAAGCTGCTCGGGATTCATCGCGACAAGCTGCTGCCGGATTTCGCGTCTGAGACTTTCGAGAAATGGCTCAGACGAAACCCGCTGCCGGCGGCCCTCGCGGAGCCGTCGGCCAAGGTCGCGCTGTTTCCGACCTGCTTCGTCAATTACTACAACCCCGGTCCCGGCAAGGCCGCGATCGAGGTGCTGAGTAAGAACGGATGCGACGTGAAGTGCCCGAGGCAGAATTGCTGCGGGATGCCCGCGCTCGATGGGGGCGACATCAAATTTGCGCAGGCGCAAGCGCGATCGAATATCGCCTCGATGCTTCCGATAGTGCGCGAGGGCTACAAGATTGCCGCGATCAATCCGACCTGCTCGCTGATGATGCGCCAGGAATATCCCAGGATCATCGAAGGCGATGCGGTCAAGGAGTTCGCGGCCGCGGTCGTCGATCCGCACGAGCTGCTGTGGCAGTTGAAGCAGGCCGGCCGATTCAACCGCGAGTTTCTGAGCTCGCCCGCAACGGTTGCGTATCACGTGCCCTGTCATCTGAAGGCGCAGGGAATCGGGTTTCGCGGCCGCGACCTGATGCGCATCATTCCGGGCGCCAGTATCGCGACGGTCGATGCGTGCACGGCGCACGACGGCACTTGGGCGATGAAAAAAGAATTCTTCGAGCTCTCGATGAAGGCCGGTGCGAAAGCATTTTCCGGGATGACTGCCGCGAATGCCAAAGTAATGGCCACCGATTGTCCGCTCGCCGCGGTACAGATCGAGCAGGCGACCGGCACTCATCCGATGAATCCGATCGAAGTGCTCGCGCGCGCTTACCGCGCCAGCGATGACGGCGGTTTTCCCGATCGCGCGGAGCAACCCCGGGAAACTCAACCCGGGGCAGCCGAGCCTGCGGAGAGGACGCCATGAAGCCGATTACATTCGAGGAAACGCTTGCGATGGCCGACTACGATCGCGTGCGCGATCGCCTGCGGCCGCTGTTCATCCATGAGAAGGAGCGCCGCCGCCTCGCGGTCGGGTCCCATCTGACGCTGATTTTCGAAAATCCGCAGACCGTATGGTACCAGGTGCAGGAAATGCTTCGCTCCGAGCGCATGGAAGCGCGCGAGGCGATTCAGCACGAGCTCGATACCTACAACGAGTTGCTCCCGGCCGCGGACGCATTGTCGGCGACCTTGATGATCGAGTACTCGGAAGTGGCCGAGCGCGACGCCGCGTTGCGCCGCCTGTTGGGATTCGAGCAGCACATGTGGATCGTCATTGGCGACCGGCGCGCGCGTGCGATTTTCGATACTCGCCAGATGAACGACGAGCGCATCAGCTCGGTCCAGTTTGTGCGCTTTCCGACGGCGGGCGTTGACGCCGAGCAGTTCCTGGACCTGGCGCGCGCCGGAAAATGCGCAATCGAGACCGACCATCCGAGCCTCGCCGCGCGCGCCGCGATAACCGGCCCGCTCGCAGCATCCTTGGCCGAGGACTTGGCACAAGCACGATAGCCGTTGCTCTGGGACTGATTCAGGTCTCGATGCAAAGGGAAAAAGAAAACCCCGAATCCGGTTGCGCCGGATTCGGGGTTTTTGCGTAGCTGACTTAGTTACTCGTTCGCGATCAACCCGGAGGCGGGGTCGGAGTCGCAGTTGGAGTGGCGGTTGCAGTTGGAGTGCTCGTCGCAGTCGGAGTGGCCGTCGGTGACGGGAATGGAGGAACACCTGCACCGAGGGCGACGCCCACAGGCTGGTGCAACCCGGTCCGATTGCCGTGCAGATTAATGTTGGGTTTGACATTGAGCAGGCCGCCGAAGCTGGGATCTTCGAACATGAGGACCTGGTTCCTTTCGTTATTCGCGACGTAGAGGTCGCCTTCCGCATTCATCGCAACACCCATCGGGGCCTTGAGGCGAGAACGCTTGCCGGCAATCTCGGTCACCACCGAGCCGTCGCCGTCCGGATCGAATTCGAAGACCGCGTTTTGGAGCACGTCCGAAACCCATAACCCGCCATCAATCGGGCTGATGACGTCAAATTCGCCTTCTTCCAGAACCCCGGCGCCAACAAAGCCGATCGGAGTAACGCAGGTGGGCGGTATCGGGAGAAGTGGAGTTAGGGAAGCGGAGCCAGCCGGGTATTCGGTCACATAGCTGCCTAAACCCAAGCCGAGGCCGCTGTTGACGACCCATATGTTGTTGCTCGAATCGCGCGCGACTCCCACCGGTCCAAACAGCAACGTCGCAGCGCCGCCGTCACTCGTGCATGTTGCGAGGTCCTCAATTTCTCCTACCGGGGCACTATTAGGTATGGGATCGGCCGCCGTGCCCGCGGAAGCTGCATATTCGAGTACCGAGCCAACATCGCCGGCTGCGGGCAATCCGGTTAGAGGATCAAGTTCGCCGCCACGAAGCTGGGTGACGTAATAGTCACCAGGCGCGCCAGGAAATGGTGACTCGAATGCCGTAGTGAGCGGGAGGAACGCGATTCCTTCGGGTTTCACGATCGGATTGCCTGGATATTCAACCTCGCAGGCGGGAGGCACACCCGGTACCAGACAGAACGTGTCCGCCGGCAGCGTGATCATGAAAGCGATCGGGCTGCCGTTGACCTGCGTGCCCGGTGGGAATCCGGATATGCTATCCGGCGCGCCGGCGGCGCCGATGCTCAAGTCGCTGGCAACATAGATCGCGCCGTTGACCGGTGTGCCGCCGGTGATCGCGGTAACAGGATTCGGATTGACCGCGACGCCCGCCAAGACGTCTTCAGCCGGAACACCGGTGACGCCGAGACCCGGAACTGACCCAGTCGCGCCCTTGATCACCGCGACCGGTTTCGTGTTCTTGCGCGAGCCCGCGGCAAAAGTTTCGATAGTGCCGACGAACAGCGCACCATTGTTGGTGACGACTATCGATTCCGGGGTCCCTACTTTCCGGAGGGCATTTGTCTTGCTCTGCGCATAGCTGGTCGTGGTCGAACCAACGACAGCCATCGAGGCGACGACCGCCACGGTCAAAAAGGTTGCGAGCGCGCGCTTGACGCCTGTGGACATCGGCGCGGCTCTGTGCCCCGATGAAAACCTCTGTCGTTCCTGACTCATCGTATGCATCCTTCCCTGAATCATTGTGTCTAACCCCCGCCGAGTCCTTCGATATCGCGATATCGCGCCTGCCGACTCTACCTAGCTTCGCGTCGCCGTCAAGAACCCCTCTCGGTGCGACCGCGCAAACAGCTTCTCCCACCGAACTTATTAAGGAGGCGCCCTTTGGACGCGCGTATCGGTGGTTTTACGTACACTGATCGAAGATCAAATTCAAGTGCGCGGTTAATATTCCTTAATCTCGATCAAAATCCAATCTAAACCACACCCTGTCCGCGCCCGGTACCGTCCGCTCAAATCGTTGCGCAAACTTAACGTGTCGCATCCGCTTCTGTCAATTTACTTTCCGGATGCGAATTAGCGCTGCCGCCGGGCGCGGCGGATGCTGCGCCCGGCGCCTTCGCCGCGTCCGCGATTTTCACATTTTAAAATTTCGATGTTGGCCGTCTTGACAATGGTCGAAGCCAAATGCTAGCTAACCCCCGTTCGTAGTAGTCATGCGGCGACGTGGGATATTGTCGATTCCGCGTGCCGCTTGTATCTTGTACCCGGAGATTCGAGGGTACATAGAGGTTTGAAGAGTTCGACCAATCACGAGGGTCCAACTGGCTTGGGGGTGTATATGAACGGGAATCGAGAAATGGGTCGAGGAGTTCGGTGGCAGACTTTGATTGTCGCCGCTGTCGCCACGGTCGCGACCTTATGGTCGTCGGCCGCAATGGCAACTATCACCCAAGGTGACTTTTCCGTGTTCGGGTTCTTCGAAACCCGCGAGGACGGGCGCTGGGGTGAAGGATCGAGCAACAACAACGGCACGCCGACTACGCTGACGCATCCGACGCCCACCACCACGCTGGCGGTGCCGGGCACGGCGGCGACGGTAAACGGCGGCAGCTTCGATTTCAACCACTGGGATCTGGATGAAGCGCGCCAGCTCGCCGATATCCGTCCGGATTACCACTTCGTCAAAAACTACAAGTTCCTTGGCCGCTTCGACACGCTGCTGCTGAAGGATGCCGATTTCTTTGCGTTCTATCGGCCATGGTACGACGCGTTCGGCACGCTGAAGAGGACGGGTCGGGCGGAGACCAATCGCGACTGGACTCGCTATTCGCAAGACGATTTGCAGCAGCAATACTTCCGCGATGATCTGCACGAATACTATGCGCAGTTGAACTTCACCGATAACTTCTCGGCCCGCGTCGGCAAGCAGGAAGTCATCTGGTCGGAAGCCGATGCGCTGTCAGGCACTGAAATCACGAACTCGGTCGATGCGACTTATCACGGCGTTTACGGCGCGGAAGCGGCGGAAGATTTGCGCAAGAATCTGCGCATGATCAAGCTCAACTACATCCTGCCCGACTTCATGAAGACCGCGAACAACGAAATCGAAGCGTTCGTGATCCCGGGTGATTTCCAGGGAACTTCGATCAACGTTAACACCACTGACGCGCGCAACCCGTGGATCATCCCGGCCGCGACCGGCAAAACCGGTTTCAACCAGAATGGCCAGCCCTTCCGTAATCAGACGTTTATGGACGCCGGCGGCAAACCGATGCTTTACTCGGGTGGCTTGTTCTTCGACGATGTGACGCAGTCGCGCGCAAATACTCCGTCGAACTCGCTTAATAACAGCGAGTTCGGCGTGCGTCTGTCGAGCTTGCTGCCGATCGGCAACGGGCTGCAGGCGAGCTTCATCTACTTGTATGAAGCACGGGATATGGCGACGGGTCTGTGCTCGCAATGCACTGGCGCCAGCGCAGGGCCGGGATTCACGCAGGCCGCACCGGGCGTGTTCACCAATCTCGGACGTTTCGCGTACGGGCCTCCGCGTCCGGGTGTGCCGAAGGCCGGAACAATTAAGATTCTGACCACCGCAGATTATAAGCGCAAAAACTTCTTCGGACTCACCGGAACCTACTACGACAAGGATCTGACCGATATCGTGTATCGTTACGACACGCTGTACGCGCCGAGCGTCGGTGTCGGCACAGCCACTCCGGCAGGCGGCGCCAACGGACCGGGAAGCGGAATCGAGGACACGGAGCAGGCGCGCTTTATCATCGCCGGCGACCGTCCGACATACATTCCCTGGATCTCCAAGCAGCACACGTTCCTGACCTTCCAGTACGTCAACACGTGGTATCCGGACCGTCCGAATAACGCGGTTCCGAGTATCGCCAACACTTTGGGTAAGGTGCGCGAGGACAGTAACTTCGCATTCCTGGCCGCGACCAACTGGTTGATGAATGGGCAGCTTACCGCAACCAACGTGTTCCAGTGGGACATCGACGACAACTGCGGCGCGTTCACCACGACCAACATTTACCGTTATTCGCGCAACGTTCTGTTCGGCGTGAACTCCGCGTGGTTCCTGGGCCGCTCGGGCCGCTATACGGATCCGTTCCTGTACAGCCGTTCACAGCGCGAGAGTCTGCTCGAGTTCACCATGTCCTACGAAATCTAAATTCCAACGTGGACGCAAAGGGCGGCTGTGGCGTATGCTACAGCCGCCTTTGTTTTTCCCCCTATGGAAGCTCCGCACAACTGCCAGGCGCCTCCTACTTCCTCGACCAATTGGTACCTGGTTCGCACCAAGGTCGGCAAAGAACGATGGGTTCGCGATCAGCTGCATCCCATAGTCGCCGAGGTTTTCCTGCCGATGCTGCGCGCGAGGGCCCCGCGCTGGGGAAGGATGGCCGTAAGCGTCGGTCCGCTGTTCCCCTGCTACGTGTTCGCACGCTTCGATCTGGAAGCGCGCTACTTCGAAGTGAAGTATATGGCGGGGGTTCGCGGTATCGTTTGCGCCGGGACCGATCCGCTCGCGGTGCCTGAAGCTATCGTTGCGGAGATCCGCCACCGCGGAGGAGCCGACGCTATCGTCGAGATCGCCGAACGCCCGCTTGCCAGCGGACAACGCGTGACGGTCGTCGATGGGCCGTTTCGCGGCTTCGAGGCGGTCTTCGATCGCTATCTCTCCGGCGCCGACCGCGTCGCGATTCTGCTGAGCGCGCTGGAATCCAACGGGCTGCGGATGGTATTGCCGGCATCCGCAGTAGCCAAATTCACCTGAGCGCCGCCGCGCGAGTCGCGCCGATACGATGGCGGGGTGGCGCTCGGCGCGCTCTTTACGCCTTCCGTCATCCTGAGAGGCTGTGAGTGAAATGGGTTTGGGTGGTGGTCAGCCTCGATGGATCGAAGCGCGAGGAGTGGTTAGGAACTGGTTGGGTTTTGAATAGTCCGGGGAGAAGTCCGCGGTT